>JAWXBP010000305.1 GCA_034440135.1 Planctomycetia bacterium | reverse complement strand
TTTTACACCACCTTCAGTCAGCTCAACTCCTGGGAGAAGCAAAATGGCGAAGCCAGCTAAGAACACGATCTGTCTTTGGTTCAATGGCGACGCCGAAGCAGCGGCGAAGTTTTACGCCGAGACTTTCCCCGATTCGTCCGTCGATGCCGTGCATCTCGCGCCGGGAGACTATCCGTCGGGCAAGCAGGGAGATGTGTTGACCGTGGAGTTCACCGTGATGGGCATTCCCTGTCTCGGACTCAACGGTGGTCCCGCGTTCAAGCACAACGAAGCGTTCTCGTTTCAGGTCGCGACCTCGGACCAGGCCGAAACGGATCGTTACTGGAACGCGATCGTCGGCAACGGCGGCCAAGAGAGCGCCTGCGGCTGGTGTAAAGACAAGTGGGGATTGTCCTGGCAGATTACGCCGATCGCCCTGACCAAAGCGGTTACCCATCCAGATGCAGCAGTCGCCAATCGCGCATTCGAAGCGATGATGCGGATGACGAAGATTGACGTCGCTGCCATCGAGGCGGCGTGTCGCGCGCGGTTGAATGTCGCGTCTGAGAACTAGCGCTCCGTCAAGACTAGGAGTTCGGGGCATCAAGATTCGGGGGTGGCTGGGGTCGAATGTACTCATGCGCCCCCAGGTCAAGCGCGCTGGGGGCGAGCGAGTACGCGCGACCCCAGCCACCCACGCTTTCAAGTCAGCCGAATGCCAGGTTTTGACGAAGCACTCAGCTCTGTGTGAGAACAAATTCGGCATGGGAGTGCCACTGGCCGACCGTACGTCAGCGGCGCCCGATTCGTGTTTTCAATCTGAGACAAGCCCTGAGAGCGCGAACCTCTGGGGACTGGGCGGTGTCCGCACCACACACCGTTTAAGGATCAGGCGAATGGACAACCACCGGCTACGGGCGATCGGATGGAAGCCGTTTTTTGAGCTGCAAGTCCCTCCAGCGGCGTCCGGGACTGTCGTCGTTGCCCGCGTATCCGCTCACTATGGAAGCCAGGTACTCTTACTGGGCGCGGCTGGTGAGTTTCGTATCCCAGCCCAGCTGGCGGAATCTGCCGGAGAAATCGCCGTTGGGGATTGGCTCGTGCTAACGGCGGCGGACCACCGAGCGATCCAGCGCTTGGAGCGGCAAACATTGTTCTACCGCAAAGCGTCCGGCGAGGAAGTGAAGCCGCAGGTGATCGCGGCGAATGTCGACACGTTTTTCATCGTCAGTTCTTGCAATGAGGACTTCAGTCTATCGCGTATCGAAAGGTTTCTGGCCCTGACGATTCAAGCTGGCGCGACTCCTGTGGTGGTTTTGACCAAGGTGGATCTTTGTAGCGACTTCGCAACATTGCGTCGACAGGTTGAGCAGGTCCACGCCGGACTATTGGTTGAAACACTTGACGCGCGCCAGTCGTCTCAGGTCGAAGTACTCAAAGCCTGGTGCGGACCGGGACAAACCGTGGCGTTGTTGGGTTCATCTGGCGTGGGAAAGTCCACGCTGGCAAACTCCCTCGGCGTAGGCAGTCTGGCGACAGCTGAGATTCGCGACAAAGACGGCAAGGGACGACATACCACAACGACACGCTCGCTCCATCTGTTGCCCAGCGGTGGGATCCTGGTGGATAACCCGGGGATCCGAGAACTTCAATTGCCGGCGTGCGAAGACGGCCTGCTGGACGTGTTTGAGGATGTCGTCCGAATTGCCGCGGGCTGTCGCTTCAGCAATTGCAGTCATGACGGGGTGGCAGGCTGCGCCGTCATAGCCGCGATTGAGTCTGGCGAGCTTGATCCGCGGCGCGTCGCCAGCTTTCAGAAGCTTGACGCGGAGCAAGCGCACAACTCAAGATCGTTGGCAGAACGTCGTGAACGCGATCGGAAAATGGGGCGCTTTTTTAAGTCTGTCCTGAAGGATAAGCGTCGAATTCGTGAAGTGCAGTGATGGAATTCAACAGCTGACAAGTTCCTGCGATATCGCATTCGCTGTGTTGGACAACTTCTCATGAAAGCACCACTGAGCGTCGAGTGGACCTGCCGGCGCTGTCCGTGGGGCAGCGTCGAGAATCGCGATCAAGTCGTCGCCCGCTTGCGGGCGATCGGCATGCTGACGCGTGAAGTGCCCGATGACGCGACGTTGCTGGAATTGATCCGTTCCGCCGCCGGGAGATTGCCGTGTTCGGAATGCAGTGCGCTCGGGCTCGTCTTCGAGCTCGCGCGCGATGACGACGCCGAACTTTGGGGGGATCCGATCCCGTGTGAAGCCTGCGGCGCGATGATTCCAGCCGAGCGACTGGAAGTCTTTCCCGACGGCAAGTTCTGCGCGACGTGCCAGGCGAAACTGGACCGTGGCGAATTGGCGGGCCCCACGGAGTATTGCCCGCGCTGCGGCTCGCCGATGATTCTGCGGCTGTCCGGCGGTTCGGGCATCACGCGGTATCAGTCGGTTTGCTCGCAAGGGCCGCGTTGCCGTCGTTGACGGCCGCTTCGCCACGATCGACCAGCACCGGCGCCAGCGGAATGCGCACAATGAACGTGGCGCCGCGGCCCGCCTGCGTTTCCACGGCAATGTCGCCACCGTGCGCTTGCACGACGGCCTGGCAGATCGAAAGTCCGAGTCCCGTGCCCCGCCGTTCGCCTTCGTGCGAATGCGAGCGATCGCCGCGAAAGAATCGCTCGAAAATCTGCGGCAGGTCGGCTTCCGGAATGCCCGGGCCGCTGTCGCGCACCGCGAATATCACATGCTCGTGTTCCGCACGCAGCCGCACCGTCACTTGCCCGCCGGCGGGCGTGAATTTGAGCGCATTGTCGATCAGATTGTTCACCACCTGCCGCAAGTGATGCGAGTTGCCTTCCACGGTCAGTTCCGGCTCCAGCTTGGCGGAGAAAACGATATCCTTCGTTTCCGCCACAGCCTGAAACATGCCGACGGCCTTCGCCGCGACCGAACTCAGATCGACGCGTTCGCCATGAATCCGCAGCCGATCGCTTTCGGTCTCCGCCAACAACAAGAGCTGATTGACCAGGCTTTCCAACAGCGAACATTCGTCGATGACCTCGACGAGCAGTTCCTGATACTCCTCGACGCTGCGCTCCGCGCCTAAAGAAACCTCGGCCGTGCTGCGAATCGCCGCCAACGGCGTGCGCAACTCGTGCGCGGCGTTGGCGAGGAAATCGCGCCGTTTTTCCAAGTACGCGGCGATGCGGTTTAAGAAGCCGTTAATCGTGCGCGCGAGTTGATCCAATTCATCGCCCGTGCGGTGCTCCACCAACCGTTCATCGAGTTTCGTCGGGCGCAGCCGCGCCGTCGTGTGAATGATCTCCGCAAGCGGATCGATTGCGCGCCCGGCGAGCCAATAGCCGATCGCGGGGCCGAGCACGAGCACGAAGCCGACGCAGATGGCGACGAGACGATCAATGCGGGCCATGTCGCGCGCAACGAAAGTTGAGAGGGAGCCTACTTGCACCAGCAACAGCGAGTTTTCGTTCGACTTGCGGCGATTTTGGACTACGCGGAAGTCACTCACGTTCGTCGGCGTCATATCGCGCGTTCTTAGTAGCGCGGATACCTCGGTCGGCGCATGTTCACTCGCCCAAACCAAGTTGCCTTCCCCGTCGAAGAGCTGTGCGAACCAGCCATGCTGTTCATGCCCTCGATCCTTACGTTCCAGCGTGGCGAGCAACGCTGCAACCTGGCCAGTAGCGCCGCTAGTCGCGGCGGCCCGGATTCCCTCGGCCGTGGCGCCCGCGTCGTCCAACGCGAACTCAATTTCGCGCACGTCTTCGATCAGCACGCCGTCGATCTCGTTCACGATCGCTAACCGCACGCCGGCCCGGAGCCCCAGGAGCGTCACGGAAGCCGTGAGCACGATCACGAAGGCGTTCCACGCCATCAGGCGGAAGCGGAGCGTGCGACGCGCCTGATTAAATTTCTCGAAGAACATAGCCGCGGCCCCGGACCGTGTGAATCAACGGCGCATCATACCCGCGATCGATTTTACGTCGCAGGTGGTTGATGTGCACGTCGATCACGTTGGTCATGCCGCCCCAGTCCTCGCCCCAGAGGTGCTCATTGAGCATCTTCCGTGTGACGACCTGGCCGCCATGTCGCATCAGAAAGCCGAGGATGCTGAATTCCGTCGGCGAAAGTTCCAGTTCGTTTCCCTCACGGGTCACGCGCCGGGTCGTCAGATCGAGTTGCAACGGGCCGATCGAAAAAGCCAGGGCCGGGCGCGTCACGGCGCGGCGCGAGAGCGCGTTCAACCGCGCCAGCAATTCCGGAAACGCGAAGGGCTTGGTGAGATAGTCGTCGGCGCCGCTATCGAGCCCGCAGACGCGATCATCTACTGAGCCGAGCGCCGTCAAAATCAACACCGGAGTGGCGTCGCCTGTGTCGCGCAACGCGGCCAGGATGTTCAGTCCGTGTTCATCGGGCAACATCAAGTCGAGCACAATCGCGTCGAACGAACCTTGTCGCGCAAGTTGCAATCCTTCCGCGCCGTTTTGCGACCACACGCATTCGTGCCCGGATTCTTGCAAGCCGCGCAACAACGCCTTCCCGAGCACTTTTTCATCTTCCACGACGAGAATGTTCATCGCAACCATTCCACGCACTTTCGTTTCGCAGGCAACCGGCTTTCGATGCACTGCTGTAAGGGTAGCAGAGGCCCCGTGATGAGGCCACGACAGGGCTAGATTAAGTTCTTTTAATCCGACCGCCCTTGGACGCGGCTGCGTATCGAGTTTAGCCTTGACCGATGAAATGTGGATGTGCGAGTGACGCACATCGGCCGACTTGGCGGAATTGGTCAACTCACACACGTTTCCCTGCCTCGCCGCCACTTGCCTGAACCTCTTTCTGAGAAGCCCTGACTATGACCGAGGCTAATTCCGCGCCGCGCTCGCCTGTGACTGAGGAGATTCCTCACGGCACGCTCGGCAATCTGACCAGGTACATCCGGTACGACTTGCTCTCCGGGTTCCTGGTGTTCCTGATCGCCCTGCCGTTGTGCCTGGCGATTTCGATCGCCTCAGGGTATCCGCCGATGGCGGGCGTGTTCACGGCGATCGTCGGCGGCATCGTCGGCGCGTTTCTGAGCAACTCGGAACTGACGATCAAAGGTCCGGCCGCCGGACTGATCGTGATCGCGGTTGGTTGCGTGACGCAGTTCCAAAACGATCTCGGCGTCGACGCCGCGGCGGCCTACCGCATGGCGCTGGCGGTCGGCGTCGTCGCGGCGGCGATTCAAATCGTCTTCGCGTTATTGCGAACCGGCGTGCTCGGCGAGTTCTTTCCCACCACGACGGTTCACGGCATGTTGGCCGCCATTGGCGTGATCATCATGGCCAAGCAGATTCCCGTTGCGGCGGGATACACTGAAACGCTTCCTAAAGAGCCGCTGGAGCTGATTGGTGAACTGCCGCATGTGTTGATGAACCTCAATCCGGAGATCGCGCTCATTGGCGCGATTAGCCTCTTAATCCTGTTCGGCAAGCCGCTGATCAAGAACAGGTTCGTACAGATGTTGCCGGGACAGTTGATCGTGGTGCTCGTGGCGATTCCGCTGGGTATGTACTTCGATCTCACGCACCAACACACTTACACGTTTCAGAATCACCTGTTCAGCGTAGGCGAAAAAAACCTGGTCGACGTCAAGCCGCAGGTGTTCGCCATCTTCCAGTCGATCGCCATGCCCGATTTCTCGGCGCTCCAGCATGGCTTCGCCTGGTACTGGATCACCATGTACGCGTTGATCGGCAGCCTGGAATCGTTGCTGAGCACCAAGGCCATCGATTTACTCGATCCCTGGAAGCGGAAGACGAACCTGAATCAAGACCTGATGGCGGTCGGCGTCGGCAACCTCATCGTCTCGTTCATCGGCGGCTTGCCGATGATTTCCGAAATCGTCCGCAGCCGTGCGAATCTCGACAATGGCGCCCGCACGCGGTACGCGAACCTCTTTCATGGGCTGTTGCTTTTACTCTGTGTGACGTTCTTGCCGATGGTGATTCATCGCATTCCGCTGGCGGCGCTGGCGGCGATGTTAATTTACACGGGCTTCCGCCTGGCCCATCCGCGAGAATTCGTCCACGTGTTCAAGGTCGGCCCCGAGCAGTTGGTGGTCTACCTGTCGACGATCATCGGCGTGCTCGGCATCGACCTCTTGGCTGGCGTCGCGATCGGCATCGCAGTGAAGCTGGCGATCCACCTGCTCAACGGCCTGCCGGTTCGCAGCGTGTTCAAGCCGTATTTGGAAGTCGTGGAAGATGATCCCGAGACCTATCGCATCATTGCTTCCTACTCGGCCGTGTTCAGCAACTGGATTCCCTTCCGCCGGCAAGTCATTAGCGCCGGCCTCGTGCATCACAAGAACGTGGTGGTCGACATGACTGAGTGCCGGCTCGTCGATCATACCGTGATGGAAAAATTGCACGAACTCGAGCGCGATTTCGAACAGCAAGGACTGACGTTGCGCATCGAAGGTTTGGAGAATCATCGCCCGCTTTCCAAGCATCCTCATGCGGCGCGCAAAAGTTCGCGCCGTGTCGTGAGTGCGACTCCTCCGGCGCCGGTCGCCTGACCGCTGCCGAACCCGACCCGCGCCGTCGCGGCCCACCCCGCGGCGCGGGCGGGCGTATTTCTGGAACCGAGACGTCACAGAGAATGCGAGGCCGAACATGAGTGCGCGCGAGAGCACCGCCTGGGCGGCGCAGCCCGACACGACGGAATCCGCCGTGTCCCACGAGTTGCTGCGACACGCAATTGAACACGCCTCGCATCTGTTGCCGGCGCAGGGACCGATCACGGTCTTCATTCACCACAACACGCTGCACGCCTTCGAAGACCTGCCGTTCGACGACGCGGTGAAGCACGGTTCGCAGGTCTTTGGCTGCCAACCTTACCTGCCGGAAGAGACGTATCGAACCAAGCTCGCCCAAGGCCGCTTCGAGTTGGCCGACATCGATGCGGTGTTGAAGGCGGAGTTGGGGCCGCGCGCGGAAGAGACCGTTTCGCGCTGCTGCACGCGTTGGGAACTCTACCGCGCCATGATGACTCACGCATTGCCGACCGCGCCACCGGCGGAACTGCGCTGGTTCATCGCGGAAACCGAGGCGCTCGAACGCTTTCGCACCGACCTCCCGCCCGGAACGCGCGAGCGGTACGTCCAAGAAACGCGCCGTTGGATTCTGCGCGACTTCCGCAACGGTTCGGCCAACCATGCCGCGAAACAAGAATCGCCCCGCGAACACCACATCCGCCAGGCGTTAAGCGGGCTGTTCGAACACTTTGGCGCCGCGGACGTGGAACGCTGGAGCGACGCCACGTGGGAATCGTTCGCGCTGCAAGCGCTGTGGCGCGTCTGCCGCGACGGCGTCCATGGCGTGAAGACCGCGCATGCCACGCCGGCTTCGCCAGTACGACATCGCGACCTGTTGCTGGAAGCCAGCGGCGTGGACGCCGATCGACTCGTGCATGACGTGTTGATTCGCTTCTGCGCGGCGTTTCTCGATCAAGGCCTGTCGCAATGGCAACTGCCGGAGCGATCCCAAGGACTTTGGGCGTCGTTTCTCGCCTTGTATCGCCCGCCGGGCGGGCCGCCCGACCTCTGGATGCGCGAGCTGCCGCGCGAGATTGCTCGCTGGGAACGCGACGCCGTCGACCCTTTGAGCGCCATCGCCGAGTCGTTGGATTTACTCGGCATCGCCGAAGCGGATTGGGACGCGTTCGTTTCCGCCGAGTTCCTGGCGCTGCGCGGCTGGGCCGGCATGATTCACGAAGTCGAAATCCGCGCCGACCGCGTCGCGCATCCGATTCCGGAAGGCTCGTTGATCGAGTATCTGGCGATCCGGCTGTTGCTGGTGCGACTGTCTGTCGCCCACGTGGCGCACGAAACGCTGGGATATGCCGGTTCGTTGCGCGGACTGCGCGAGTTTCTCCGCGCCAAAGTCGCAAAGCATCATGCCCCGTCGGTGGAACAACGGGCCTTTCTCGTCTTTCAGTTAGCGCAACTGCGCGGCTGGCTGCCGGCGGAATTGAACGAGTTAGGCAAATCGGACTGGACGGCCCTGATTGGCGAGATCGAGTCATTCACCTCGCTCGATCGTCGCCGCTTGTTCCATCAGGCCTTCGAGCGGCGCTATCGCACGCAGACGTTAGACGCCATCTCCTTGCACGCCCGACAGAGCGCCGAGCGCGTCCGCAACGCGACATTTCAAGTCGTCTGCTGCTTGGACGAACGCGAGGAATCGTTCCGCCGGCACATCGAAGAATTGTTGCCCAGCGCGGAGACCTTCGGAGCGGCCGGTTTCTTCAACGTGCCCATGTACTACCGCGGCGCGGCAGCTGCGCATTTCGTACCGCACTGCCCGGTGATTATTCGACCGCAGCACTGGGTCATCGAAGACGTGGCTTTCTCCGAAGAAGATCGGCATCGTCGCCGCGCCATGACGCGCCGGGCCCTCGGCGCGGCCTCGCACCATGTCCACGTCGGCAGCCGGACGTTTGTCGGCGGAGCGCTGCTGGCCGTAGCGGGGGTCGTCGCTTCAATCCCGCTGGTGGCCCGAGTGCTGTTTCCACGACTGGCAGCGCGCACGCGCAAGCTCGCCGGCAGCTTCGTGCGACCGCCCGACCATACGCAACTTGTCGTGGAACGCACCAGCTTGGCGCCCGGCGCAAACGAAGGTGAAATCGGCTTTAGCGTCGACGAGATGACCAACAGCGCCGAACGTCTGTTGCGCGACATCGGTCTCACGTCCGACTTCGCGCCGATCGTGTTCCTGTTCGGGCACGGTTCATCCAGCGTGAACAACCCGCATCGTTCGGCCTACGATTGCGGCGCCTGCGGCGGCAACGCCGGCGGGCCGAACGCCCGGGCCATGGCGGAAATCCTCAACGATCCGCGCATTCGCCGCAGGTTGGCGGAACGGGGCATCGAAATCGCCGAAACCACGGCTTTTGTCGGCGGGCTGCACAACACTTGCAACGACACGATCACGTATTACGATCTCGATCGTCTCGCGAAAGCGCGACAGAAGGATTACCTCGCCGCGCGGACGATTATCGACGCCGCCTGTGAACGCAATGCGCATGAACGTTGTCGGCGGTTCCAATCGGCGCCGATGACGATGGATTTCCCCTCTGCCCATCGCCACGTGGAGGCCCGCTCCGAGGATCTGGCGCAAACCCGACCAGAATGCGGCCATGCCACGAACGCGCTCTGCATCGTCGGACGCCGTTCGCGCACACTGGGACTCTACATGGATCGGCGGGCGTTTTTGACGTCCTACGACCCCACTCAGGACGACGCGGAGGGCACGGTCCTCACACGCTTAATGCAAGCCGCGGTGCCCGTTTGCGGCGGCATCAACCTCGAGTATTACTTCTCCTTCGTCGATCCCACCGGCTGGGGATGCGGCACCAAGTTGCCGCACAATGTCACGTCGCTGTTGGGAATCATGGACGGCGCCGCCAGCGACCTGCGCACCGGGCTGCCCTGGCAGATGGTCGAAATCCACGACCCCGTGCGGCTGCTGTTCATCATCGAAACCACGCCCGAGACGATGCTCGGGATCATGGAACGCCACGAAGGCATCGGCCGGACGATCCGCAACGGCTGGGTGCAATTGGCGCTTTTGGCGCCCGACTCCGAACAGGTGTTGTTGTTTCAGAACGGGCGTTTCGAGCCATATCAGCCGGAGAAGACGGAATTGCCCCGCGTGCCGTCCAGCACCGATTGGTATCGCGGCTGGCGCGAGCATCTGGGCTATGCTCAAATCGCGAAGCCCGCCAACGACGCGCGGCCGCCGCAATACGCGGCATTCTCCGAACGGCAGGAATCGCATTCCGCGTCGTCGAACGGCGTCCACGAACCCCACCTCAACTAGGCGCGACGATGCCGCGAACAGAACTCATCATGCATACGCTCGGCGCGATCACCGCCGGAGCGCCATTATTGCTCACGCTGGTGCTCGGCCTGGCGGCCCTGACGCGGCGCCACTTGAGCGAATCCGCCACGGGGCGGCTCGTGCAGTTGTGCGTCGTCGCCGGCTTGTTGGCCTCGCTGACGATGTTGGGCCTGATGCTGGTCACGGGCACGCGGCACGTCACTATCGAACTAGGCGCCTGGGTCGCCATGGACGATTATCATTTCGTCCTCAAATTGGTCTTCGACCGACTGTCAGTGCCGTTTGCGATCCTTTCGTTCCTGCTGTGCGGAACGATCGGCGCATTCGCGAACAGTTATCTGCACCGCGAGCCCGGCTTTCATCGCTTCTTTGTGCTGTACGCGCTGTTTATTCTCGGCATGGTCGTCGCCTCGCTGTCGGACACGATCGAAACGCTGTTCATCGGCTGGGAGTTGGTCGGCCTTTCCTCCGCGCTGTTGGTGGCGTTCTTTCAGGAACGCCCGATGCCGGTGTACAACGGACTGCGCGTCTGGACGGTCTACCGCATCTCCGACGCCGCATTGTTGTTGGCGTCCGTCGTGTTGCATCACTTACACGGGCATGGCGACTTTGACATGCTGCTCGGCGCCGAACCCTGGCCGTTTGGGCAGACGGCGCTCACCAGTTCTCAAGCATTGCTCGTGGGATTACTAATCGTCGCCGCGGCGGCCGGCAAATCGGCGCTGATTCCTTTTTCGGGCTGGCTCCCGCGCGCCATGGAAGGGCCCACGCCCTCCAGCGCTATTTTTTATGGTGCGCTGTCGGTACATCTCGGCGCATTTTTGCTGCTCCGGTTCAGCCCAGTGCTCGAAGCCTCGCCGATCGTTTGCGCGGTAGTGGTCGTCCTCGGCTTGGCGACAGCGCTCTTGGCTGCGCTGGCCAGCCGCGTGCAAAGTGATATCAAGAGCGCGCTTTCCTTCGCATCACTAACGCAGGTCGGCATCATCGTCGCGGAAATTGGCTTCGGACTTCGCTACATCGCGCTCGTCCACATTCTCGGTCATGCCTGCCTGCGAACCCTGCAATTTCTGCGGGCTTCCTCGGTGCTGCAAGACTACCGAGTCATGGAAGATGCGATGGGAAATGCCTTGCCGCGCCGCGCGACCCTTTGGGAACGCGCTTTGCCGATGCACGCCCGGGCGTGGTGGTATCGCTTCGCCTTCGAGCGCGGCTATCTCGACGCGTTCCTGAGCGACTACGTAGCGCGCCCTTTTCTGAACGTGTTTCGCGCTTGCGACGGCTGGGAGCGGCGCTGGACCGATCTCCTGGCCGGCCAACCGTCGCGCGAATCCGATCAACTCCGTCCCTCGACGACGCTGGAATAACGCGATGAATCCTTTGCATTTCCCCTGGCTGCTGCCGGCGATTCTGGTCCCCTTGATCGGGGCGATCGTGATCAGCTTGCGCTCGCGCGAGCCGGAAGCCGCGCGCTGGCGGGCTATGTTGTTCGGCGGCCTCACTCTGGCGCTGGCCGCGGGCGCCTGGCTCGATTTCTCGTACAGCGAATCCCTCGCCGGCGTCGCTCAATTGTCGGCCCGGCCAGCCTGGCTATTCCCCAGCGTGTTGGCAATCGACGAGTTGAACGCGCCGCTGTTACCGCTGGTGGCGCTGGTGTACCTGCTCACCACGGTGGCGACGCTGAAAACCAAGATCCGCCGATTTTCGTTCGCCTGGACCTTGGTCTCCGAATCTATCACGCTCGCCACGCTCCTGTGCGCAAAACCGTGGGGCATCATCGCCCTGCTGGCGATCGGTACGCTGCCGCCGTTGTGGGAGTTGCGAGCTCGAGGCAAGCCGACGCGAGTGTTCGCGATTCACATGGGCGCATTCGTCGCGCTACTGGCCTTTGGCTGGGCGGTCGTCGAGATCGAGGGGCTCGGCCGGTTGCACTCGCTATGGGCGGTCGTTCCGTTGCTGACTGCGATTTTCATTCGAACCGGTATCGCGCCGTTGCATTGTTGGGTGACCGACCTCTTCGAGCACGCCACGTTCGGCACCGCGCTGGTCTTCGCCACGCCGATCATGGGCGCGTTTGCCGCCGTGCGATTGGTGCTGCCGATCGCTCCCGACTGGGTGTTGCGCGCCATGGGACTTGTCGCGTTGGCCACGGCCGTCTACGCCGCGGGCATGGCGCTCGTGCAACGCGAAGGTCGCCGCTACTTCTGCTACCTGCTGTTGAGCCACTCGGCGATGGTCCTCGTCGGTCTCGAAATGTTGACGCCCATCGGCCTCACCGGCGCCTTGTGCGTCTGGCTTTCGGCGGGGCTGTCGTTGGCCGGCTTTGGTCTGACGTTACGCGCCGTCGAAGCCCGGGTGGGCCGGCTGTCGCTCACGGAATACCACGGCCTATACGAACACGCCCCGTCGCTGGCCGTCTGCTTTCTGGCGACCGGTCTGGCGTGCGTTGGCTTCCCGGGCACGTTCGGCTTTGTCGGCACGGAGTTACTCGTCGACGGCGCCGTGATCGCCTATCCGTACGTGGGGGCCGTGATCGTGGGTGCCTGCGCCTTGAACGGCATCGCCATCGTGCAGACTTATCTGCGGCTATTCACCGGCGTCCGTCATATCACGATGGTTCCGCTGGCCGCCCGGCGGCGCGAGCGGATCGCCGTCCTCACGCTGGCGGCGATCATCTTCGGCGGCGGACTGTTCCCACAGCCAGGCGTCAAGTCGCGTCACCATGCCGCGACGAAGCTGCTGGAAGGCCGAGCGGCCCAACTGCACGCCAACGAGTTGGCGGAAAAGCTCGCCACGGCTGCGGCCGCCTCGCCGGAATAGTTGGTCCTTGCCGCGACATCGGCGGCACGTAACACTGGAGCCATGCCGTGCATTGAATCAGCACGGACTCCGTGGCAAGGAAGTGGCGATGCCGATCTACGAATACACCTGCCCTGGCTGCGAACACGACTTTGAGTTGCTGGTGCGCGGCCAGGAAAAACCGGAATGCCCTGATTGCGGTAGTTCCAAGCTCGAAAAGCGGTTGAGCGTCCCTGCCGCGCACACCGCGGGAAGTTCCAGTCTCCCGATTGGCACACCACCGTTACACGGCGGTGGTTGCGGACTTCCACAATGCGGCCAGGGCGGCTGCATGGGGATGTAGTGGTCGCAATGGCTATCGTTCTTGAAGGGAGTCGCCGTGTCGCGCCGTGAGAAGATCGAGGCCCTGCTGGCTGATAGCCCTGACGACGCCTTCTTGCGCTATGGCTTAGCGCTGGAACTCGAAAAGGAAGGCCGGCACGCGGAAAGCCTCGAGCACCTGCGCGGATTGATGCGGCTGGACACGCCCTACGTGCCGGCGTTTTTTATGTCCGCTCAGCAACTCGCGAAACTGTCACGCATCGATGAAGCGCGTGCCGCGCTGCGTGACGGCATCGAGCACGCTCGCACTCAGGGCAACAGCCACGCGGCCGGCGAAATGGCGGAGTTCCTCGCCAGCCTGGGCCGACTCGGTGAATAGGAGATGAGCGACGAACGTTCATTTTGAGCCAGACAATTGCGCCGCTGGCTCGCGATGCGGGCGCTGCTGGCGGTATTCTTCGAGCCGCTGCGCGCAGGCCTGCGCCAATCCCGGTTGCTTCGCCTTGGTCGCGGCGTCGCGGGCACGTTCCACAGTGGCGGTCGCTTCGTCGAACCGGCCGAGGTCGGCATACGCGGCCGCCAGCGAATTTAACAACACGGGGTCATCCTGCGGCGCGGACTTGGCCAATGGCTCGACGATCGCCAGGGCCTCGGCGCCATTCCGTACCCGATCGTCCGGATGCGTTGCCAAGAGCCAGGCCAGTGCCGCGACGGCAGTGCGATCCCGTGGGTGAACACTAAGCAGGTCGCGGTATTGTGCGATTGCCTCCGCGGAACGTCCGGCCACGTTCAGCGCCTTGGCAAGATTGGCTCGGGCGCTGGGATAATCTGCCTGTAACCGCAAGGCCGCTTCGAATTCGGCGATCGCCGGATCCAACTGCCCGGTCATCGCCAAGGCCACGCCAAAATCGGCCGCGACCGTCGCGTTGTCGGGCAGCAACTCACGCGCGGCTGCAAAGTGGACGAGCGATTCATTCACGCTGCCGCTGACGGCCAAGGCGCTCGCCAATTGACGATGCCCCTCGCCAAATGTGGGGTGGTAACGCAGCGCGCGCTGGTAGGCCGCCACGACGCCGGGACGATCCCCTTTAAGTCGATTCATGTCCGCCAGCATCGCGGCGAAGTCCGACAGATAGACTTGTACCTGCGGCAGTTGAACCAACTTGGCGAAATTCGGTCGGGCTTCGTAGGCGTCGAAATAGGCCGTCACGTAAGCGACGCCCTCGTCCAGGTAACCTTCGCGCATAAAGGCGAACGCAATCGGCTTGGGCGAGTTTGGCGCCGGAGGTTGGCGCCAGCGCCCGGCGAGCGGCAGGCCGAAACTACGCGATTCCGCCGTCGGTAGCTTTAAGCGCTCGACGTCCTGCAACACTTCATCAACGGTGACGGGCCCCTTGTAGATGCTGCGCACCGTACCGTCGGGCGCCACCAAGAAGCTGCTAGGCAACGGCAGCGGCGTTCGCAAACTGAGAAACGCTCGATGGAACGTCTCGAAAGTCCCGGCGGCGTCCGGTGTGAGCGCGCCGGCAGGGAACGGGAACTTTAAGTTCTCCAGCAGTTCCGCGCCAGGCGTCAGGTCGGCATTGCGGTCCTCGGATAAGAGATCGACATTGAGCGCCAGGACCTCGACGCCAGCGGAACGCAGGCGATCCGCTTCCTTGGTGAAATCCCGCATCTCGGCCAGGCAAGGTTGACACCAGGTGGCCCACAGATTGACGAACAACGGACGGCCGTAGTTCTCGCTCAAGTTGTGCGGCAACTGATCGAGCCCCACGTACGAGACGTTCGGCATCGGCATGTGGTTTTTCACCACAATCCGCGCTTGTTGCGAATCCGGCAACGGCTTCGCGTCGCCGACCGCCAATCGCAACGACCGCGGCGCAAGGTGCAAATCCCTCGCGGCGCCCGACCCTTGCTCCAGCAGATAGCGTTCGTTGGCGCTGACACCCGTGAACGTCTCGTCTCCGCCACCAGGCCAGTGGACGACGACCTTCTCGATTTCCGCCGCTGTTCCCAAGCCGAACGTCAAGTACTTGCTGCTCTGGCTCAAGAAACCATCGCCGGCGCGGAGCGTCTTGGCGAGCCGCGGCGAGGTTCCGCTCTGGCAATAGACTTCCACGCGAGCGCCGATGGCGTCGCGATTCGACGACTTGCCTTGGAGCCGTAGCGTCAACGAGCGTCCCTGAGCTGGCGAGTCATTGCGCATCATGCGGACGCGCGGCGCGTTGCGATTCACCAACCACAGATCGACGTCGCCGTCCTGATCCCAATCAGTCAGACCCACGGCGCGGCCGTCATCGTCGAAATCGAGCCCCGACATACCGGAAACACAGGCGAAGCGCTTCCCGCGCGTGTTCAGAAACACGCACTTCCGTTCGCGCCCCGAGAGCGAGAAGCCCTCGCGCAGCATTTGGCTGAGCGCCGTGAAGGCCTTGACGTAGCCTGCGTCGGACTCGCCGAATTCCGTAGGTGATTGCAGCGCGACCCGCCGCCAATTGAAACTTCACAAATCCTGCGTGACATGGCCGGTCACGAAACCGTTGGAGACGAAGATGTCTTCCCAGCCGTCGTTGTTGAAATCCAGGAACACGCTTCCCCAGGCCCAGCGTCCCAAGGTCACCGCCGCTTCCACGCTGCGATCCTGGAACTTGCCGTGTCCGTCGTTCACCAACAACGTGTTGCCACGGGCGGTGCGCTGATATTCGGCCAAGGTCCGCTGGTCCGCTCCGGGTCGGAATTGCCGTTGAAACGCGATCCGATTTCCGGCCGACGAGAACATGTTACCGGCATAGAGGTCCATGAGGCCGTCATTGTTGACGTCGCCCCACGCGGCCGACATGCCGGCGCCGATGTCGTCCGCGCCGAGTTCGGCCGCCACGTCATGGAACTGGCCGTTGTCGTTGCGGTACAGGTTCTTCCGGCCGAAGTCGTTGGCGACGAACAAGTCCTGATCGCCGTCGTTATCGAAATCTTCCCAGCTCGCGGCGAAGCTGTACTTGCGATTGTTTTCGTCGAGACCAACGTCCTTGGTCGCGTCGCTGAACTTCCAGGCGCTGTCATTCCGCAGCAACGTATTCGGCGCGCCGTTGTTCGCGTCATGCCAGGGTGTCGGCGTGGCGGTGTCGCCGAAGGTTTCGTAGGTATTGCCGTAGCTGCAGACGTACACATCGACGTCGCCGTCGTTGTCGTAGTCGGCGGCCGCGAGGCTGTGCGGCGTCGGCTGCACCGGCTGCTCCGCCACGATCGTGAAATGGCCCTGGCCGTCGTTGGCGTGAAACAAGATCGTGCTGCCCATGGCCATCGCCAGATCCTGATCGCCGTCGTTGTCGAAATCGACGAACAGCGCGCCGCGCACGCGGTCGAGGTAATCCAATCCCGCTTCGGCCGCAGTGTCCACAACCGTACCATCGGCCTGTTGCACGTAGAGATGCTTCGGCAATCCGCCCAGGTCCGTCACCAGGATGTCGTCGAGGCCATCGCCGTTGACGTCGCCGATCGCCAGTCCGCGATGCCCCGCCGAATCCACTTCAATCGAGGAATCAAATCGCCCGCGCCAGTAGTCGGTCCCGTGCAGGATTTGCTCTTCATAGCCGGGCGTCTTCGCCAACACCGAGGCGGTGCAATCGTTGAACAGTCGCCCGCCCGCGACGATCTGCTCGGCGCGTTCGTAGTCGGCCAGACGGATCGATTGAATCAACCACGGGCCGTCAACCACGGGCCGGCGCCAGTCGATATACGCCGTGGCGTTGACCTGAGTAACTTGTTCCGCGTTGCGCGCCGTGGCCTGAAAGTACGCTGTGCATTCGCCAGCCGCGCCGTCGACTGTGACATTGAAGATCTTGAACGCGGCCGCCGGTTCGCCCAGCTTGGCCAGCGGCTCGAGCAATTCCCGCATCGCGGCGCGCCAGCCCTCGAAACCGCGCTGCGCTGGCGCTTTCGCACGTTCCGGCGGCTCGCCGTAGGCTCCGCCGCGGAGGATGGCCGTTTGCCCTGCCGAGAATACCGACTCCAATTGCTTGGGTACGAGCGACGCCGAAGTGAATTCCTGCGCGACCAGCGTCGACAACTGCGCGTCATCCATCTGTTCCGGATGCGCGAGCAACTTCGCCAGCGTTTTCAGCTCTGGATTGATGACGTCGTAGAAGGCCTCGGTATCCCAGCCGTCGACGGTGGGATCAACCCGGGCGAATTCGTCGGCGAGCAGACCCTTGCGATCGGTCGTCGCACAGACCACGGCTTCCTTGGCCGCGACCTGCTTCTCGGCCGGAACCGGTGGAGTGGGCGCCGCTGCGGAATGAGCGACAGCGATTGGCGGAACAGCAACTGGCGCCGGCGCCTCGGCTGACGCAGCCGGGGCCTTACCTTTGTCGTTGGCCGTGGGCAAAGGCGCTTGGGAAGCTGGGCGACTCAGCAACCAATACTTGCCGCCGGCCAGCGAGGCGAACAGTAGCGCCCCAATTCCCAACACCGCGCGCAAGCTGACGCCGCCAGCGGGCGCGGTGTCTGCCGCAGGCTCCCGGGCTTTTTGCTCAGAATTACGTTGGCGCGTCATGATTTAGATTAGCTCGATCCACAGTCGTTCGCCGCCGCAAAAGAACTTGGCAGCGAACGCTCGTACTACCGCCACTCTGCTCCGCCGACCGAACGGCCAGCTTTGATCCGGAGATTAGACACGACAGAATTGTCGTTGGTCAAATGCCTTCCGCGGGCGAGCGACACGCCGTCAATGCGCTGCAGGGACGTCAATCCGACTTACGCTTCGTTCACTTCGCGAATCAAGGGTTCCATCGTCTTCGTGTTCCGTTCCACGGCCAGCACAACCGTCCGCTGTTCGAGGCCATCGGCGCTGGAAGCGGTGGCAGGAATTACCTGCCGGCAATTCGGCAGGCTGAATCGCATCGTGAACGTGCCATCCGGACGCAGCTTCACCGGCTCGCCATGAACGGTCACGCGAGCGCCGGGCTCGGTCGCGCCAAAGATCAGAAGTTCCGCGTCGAGATCGAAATAGAATGCGTGGTCGCGGCCCAACAGGCCTTCGACTCCCGCGCTGAAGCGGCCGACCAAAGGCGCACTGATCGGGCGACGCAAACGCTCTTCGAGCAACTCTTGCAATTCCACGTTGGGCGACTCGCCGGAATACCCGGCGCTCATCGCGAAAATGCGGTCGACGTTTTCCGCCAGGTCGCTCCAATTCCGGTCGATCGCGTCGCTCGAACCGGGACGAGGAGTCTGCACGGTGTTGCTCCGCGCCAGGCTGTAGAACCTTCCCGAAGACGCGCGATATCCGATTTCCATCCGGTACGACTTGGGGGGATCCGGGACGTCGATGTACCAGTTGTTTACGCCGCCATGAATTTCGATGTGGCGGACCATGGTTTCCGATTCGGGCATGGTAGCCGAAAGCTCGGAAACCTCGTACAGCCGCAGCACCGGCTTGGCGGTGTGCCATTCCTGACCCAGCGCGGCGCGAGCGCGCTCCACGGTCGGACGCGCCAGATCCCAATGGGCGTGCAGCCAATACGGATCGCGGACCATCACGGTCAGGCGGTCTTTCTTAACCGCCACATGTCCGTTCACCTCGTCGGCGCCGGTGGCCAGATCGCGAAGACGGATCGATGCCGCCTGGAGTTGACGTAATTGCTCGGCTACGCGCCGGGCGCTTTGTTTCACCTGGGGGCCGCCGTCGCCATTGCGGACGATTTCGCCTGGGGCGTCGATCCGCCGGCGGTTAAGGACCTGGGCGGACGCCTGGCCATTGCGACGCGCGGTCGCTTTTTTACGCGCCGCCTTCATCAAGGCCTGGATCAACTGATCCTTACGCATCCCGTGCCAGCCGGGAACTCCCCGCTGCTTGGCCATGCGGGCGAGATCTTTACACGTCTGTCGGGCGAGTGTGTCGGCAGTCATGAATGGCTAAGTCCCCGGATTGCTGGCCGCTGACACGGCCTGAGCCGGTCATGGCATGACGATTTTGCCTGGAATCGTCCGTGACTTTTCCGCACACGAACCGCCGCCCCCCTTTCCCTAGGAGACAACGAAAACGCTGCCCAACGCACGCTCGGAGACCTCTTCTCGCCCGTTCCGACACCCAGCACTACGATCCGACAGGTACAAAAGTTTTCGACCGCCAAAAGTCCGCGAGGCGCGTATACATCAATCAGGACGATTGTAACTAAAATTACTGCCAATTGCAACGCAAAGGGGGGTATGAA
>JAWXBP010000304.1 GCA_034440135.1 Planctomycetia bacterium | reverse complement strand
GAAGGCTCGCGGACTGCACCGCTTCGTGGTGGGCGATGGGTATTGGTTGCCGCCGGTGTCGAAGTATCGCGATGCGTTGTGGGGGGATACGGCGTTTCTTGCGACTTTTGCGGAACTGGATCATCACGGGCCGCGCGAGGGGGTGACGTATTTCGGCGCGCTGTATTTGGAGGATGAGGGGGAGGTGCCGGTGTGGTCGGGCGAGCGGCCTCGCGTGGGCGCCTATTTGCGCGCGGGTTGGGCGCCGCTGGTGACGCTGGCGGAGGTGCTTAAGGCGAAGGGTTGCGATGCGGTGTTCTTCGTGCCGGATGCGGATGATGGGTTACTGGAACGGCTGCGGGTTGCCGGTGTCAGGGTGCAACGCATGCCGTTGCGGATTTCGCCAGCCGGTGGCGACTACGATTTGATGATCTGCCATGCGGGGCATGGGACGGTGGCGGCGAGTCTGGTAGCTGGGGTGCCGTTGATGCTTGCGCCGAGGTATGTTGAGCAGGACGAGAATTCGCGCAAGGTGGTGCGGATGAGGGCGGGATCGAGAACGGCGCCTGATGCTTCGGCGGACGCATTGAGACGAGTACTTGACGAATTGTTAGTTACAGATATTTGCAAGAGCGCGGCGACGACATTTCGTGCCGAGCATTCTGGTTACAGTCCGATCGCTTCTGTCAGCCGCCTTGCTTCAGGAATTGACATTATCCTGATCGCACAATTGCTAAGAACGTCAGGAGTAGTTCAATCAGACCGACAAGATCGCGTCAATCGAGGTTGAGGGATGGCTGCGGGTCCGCCACGCGCAATTCACCTCAAATACGGCTCCACATGGCAAATACGGCTCCACATGGATGGTTCGGTCTGAAATTGGCAGCAATGAAATGTCTACTGGTGTTCAGAAACTGGTACTGGAAACGGAGAGACGAGATGAGAAAACATATATCGAGAAGTACTTGCAGAAAAAGCTGGGGAACCGGCGCTCGGTCCGCGATGGGATTGGTTTCCATGCTAGTAGTCTCAAGCGTTAGTGCGCAGGTTTCGATTGCGCCCAAAAAAGAGCCGTACGTGAAATGCGAGCTTAGATTGCCAAATATCGAGGCTTACTACACCGATCGCTCGGCACATCGATTCGAACGATGGGGTTCGCGAATAGTGACGCCAATCGAAGACTATAGAGCAATCGGCCCTCTGGACAGGAAGGCAGACTCGCCAATTTGGCTCAGAACTTACTACCCGAGCTTCAAGGGCAGCGCTGATAAAAGTGTCCCCAAGAATGAGCGCGGCACTCAATGGATAGAGATCTCCATATCTCCCATTCCCGAATCGGGGAAGCTGCCGATGACATCTGATTTACTAAAAATAAAAGAGTATCTGGCAATCACGGATACGACAAAACGTATACGTCTTCCTTGGAAGCTTGAAGAGATGGTTATTCCGCGGACAGTCGTGAGCGGGGCGTTCTATCAATCTGTTGACCGGCAGACGATGGTGAATCAAATGCCCACGATCTATTGCAACGCCCCGTCAACGTCAAATGAACATGGCACATGTGTTTCTCAAGAAACGCTGAAACCTGACGTTTATATCGTCTTCTCCTACAACCAAAAACTCCTTCCGTGCTGGGCTCAAGTTGAGGAAGGCGTTCGCCGAGTTGTCGATTTGAATTTGAATGTAGAGCGAAAATCCACTTCCAATGAACGACCAGCACGGAAAGATACTGTGCGTCCAATGCCGTTGAACTGATCGAATCCGAATACTTGGAGAGTAGCGAAATGGAAATAAAACTAAGTACAGTCGAACAGGCGATGATTGCGTCCTGGCGACAGCTTGCTGTCAACCGCGGCCCATCGGCAAAGGGGGCCTTTTCTGTCTTTTACCTCAACGTTAGAGCTTTGCTATATCCAAAGCTCTCGAGCCAGAATGCTGCAGCAACAAATTTCGTCGAAGTAAAACGAACTTACGATTGGTTGATTGGAGCGTCTCAAGTCAACGAAGGAGTGGGCTTGTTCGGATCCTTCATCCGCAACTATGCGCTCAGACAGAGAACACTTCGATACGGTACACAATTCTTGCCTTCGGGCGAACTCAATCGGGCGTCCAACGTTGTTGCGGGGTTGGTAGCAGACGCCTTTCTAGCGCCCGGCGGATCGATACCAACGGTTCAGCGAATCGGGTTGGACGATCTTCACGGTGTGAGGGAAGTTCTCTTTGCTAACGATCCCGAGGTAGAAAACAATCAGGCTTGGCCTGGAATGCTTCTGCTTTCAGATATGGGACAGGATTTTATCGGGCTTGTCGTGCGGGAGAACGCGGCAACGACGCAGTCTGTGTTCGGAAGCCTTTTGGACTTAAAGCAAGCGCTCCTCGCCTTCGATTCCACGAAGAACGCGCTTCCAAGTTTAAGTGACGCTTACGGTCAGCTTTTTCAAGACTCTGCTCGGAACGCGGAAATCGCCACTTCACAGGCGATCTTCGGGAACGCAACCGGCGCCTTGATTCTGGGTGTACTTCGCAACAATGTAGCCAGAGAAATGATCCGCAGTCTTACCAACGGCAAGAATGCAGAGGGATCTCGTCTGCTACGCTTGGTGGCGGGAATCGGGTCGGAAGGAACTTTCAATGCGCTTCATCGCGCCTTTGGCGGAGACTTCGCGTATCACCGGACAACCGAGCAGTCGTTCGCGAATGATGTTAACGCGTTCTTCTCGCAGTTCCCGGGTGCGGGCGAGTCTGCCATCGGAGCAACGTTTCTGAGGCGCACGGCCTCAGAGATTTCGCAAGATGCGCAAAGTAACGTGGCCGTCCGAAATGCGTTACGTGCGCTCTCACCATATGTGATTACGCCGGGCAGCTATGCCGGGCGCGGTTTGGAACTCTACGACGCGTCGAATGTCGGAGGCCTGACCCAGCAGTGGATTCAAGACCGCGCGTTGATGATGGAGCGACTCATCTATAAGGCGGAGAACGCGATCGATGGTCCAATCATCGGATTTCCGTTTTCCGAAAACGCCATTTTCTCCGACGTCGGCAGTGGGGTGCGGCTTGTTGTGAGCGGGACAGCCGAAAACCAACTCAAACGGTACGTGTTCGGTTCGGACCAGTCCGATGCGCTTCTTGGAGGTGCGCAAGGTGATCGCTTGCACGGCGGTGCCGGCAGCGATCTGCTCTTAGGCGGCAAACTTGACGACTATATGGAAGGCGGGGCGGGGATGGATGTGTACGTTTATGACGCCGACACAAAGCTCTTCGTTTCGACCAATGACGGCAATGACACAATTTTCGACACTGACGGCAAAGGCGTACTGCGCTACGTCTTTCAGGAAGGTGTTTCGAGCGCGATCCAAACGCGCGTCATCGGCGGCGCCGCCATCAAGCAATCGGCGACCCAATGGCAAAGCGCTGACGGTAAGTTCAATTACGCGAAGGATGGCGGGGACCTCAATGTAACGATCGTCGGCGATGCTGGCGGCACGATCAAGCTGAAGGACTTCGATTTCATGAAGGCCGCTCAAACCGGGTATCTCGGCATTCGCTTGACGGAAGTGCTGTCCGCGCCGATCAATCCGGCGCGCTCCTTCTACGGCGACAGGCTGAATTGGGACTCGAATCCGGGGACCGTCGATGAAATCGATCCCGTGGACGATGGCTTGGGCAACTTCATTCGAGCGGACGGCCAAGGCACGCCGGCCCGGCCAGACAACACCCTTGCCGACCGGATAGACGTTTTCTACGGCGCGGCCAATGGTTCGCAGGCGAACGAGGGGGAGTACTTCACCACCGCCGGGGGAGCCGATGTCGTTTTCGGCGACGGCCAGTCCAGCGCGACGTCCCTGGTTGGTGGTAGGGATCTGATCGATTTGGGCGCGGGGCGTGATTCCGCCTTCGCGGGTGCCGGAAGCGACTGGGTCGAAGGGGGCACCGATGGAGACTT
Organism: Planctomycetia bacterium; assembly: GCA_034440135.1. Taxonomy (NCBI): domain Bacteria; kingdom Pseudomonadati; phylum Planctomycetota; class Planctomycetia; species Planctomycetia bacterium. The sequence continues at coordinate 1,599 of JAWXBP010000304.1, read as the reverse complement.
TCTTTACGGCGGGGAAGGTGACGACGTCATTTGGGCCAATAGTTCGAACGGACGCAGTGTCACGCTCGCGCAGGCGATTACCGCGGGCGAAAGCGGCGCGCAAGGCGCCGGGAACGACCTCATTTCAGGCGACGCGGGAAGGGATGTTCTGATCGGTGCCGCGGGCGCGGACCTGATCGGCGGTGGGTCGGACGAGGACTTGATCGTAGGCGGGGCGGGCAACGACATGATCCTGGCAGACGCAGTCCTTTCTACCGTAACAAGCCTTGCCTGGACCACTTCGGTTCAGAGGCAGTTTTTTACGGATCAAGCGGTGACAACACCGACCGTCACCAATATGAGTTACACAGGCACTCCCGAGGCAGGCGCGGCGGACACAGTTTACGCGGGTGCGGGCGATGACTTCGTTTCCTCCGGTGCCGGTGACGATTACGTCGAAGGTGGCATCGGAAACGACGATCTGGCGGGCGGGGCGGGGTCCGACATTCTGATCGGTGGCGTCGGAGACGACGTGCTCGGCGGAGACACGGATGTTTTTACATCAGGGACTGTTTCGCTCGCGCTGCAAGGCGACGATTATCTAGACGGCGGTGACGGCAGCGATTGGCTTGCCGCTGGGGGCGGCTCCGATGTACTGATTGGGGGGGGCGGTGTCGATCGGCTGTACGGCGAGGCAGGCGACGACATCCTCATCGGTGGCGCGGGCGACGACGTCCTTAAAGGCGGGACGGGCAAGGATACCTATGTCTATAACCTAGGTGATGGCGTTGATCGAATCGATGATCCGGATATCGGGACCAACGATGCTCTGTACCGAAGCACCGTCGTGCTCGGCGAAGGCGTCAACCGGCAGACTCTCAAGTTCCAACTTGGCTCGCTCGCGATCAACATGGGCGGCGGTGATGTGCTCCACATCGAAGGCTTCAACCAGTTCGACCCGAACGCGACGAAGGTTCTGGACAGCATCCAGTTCGCCGACGGCACCAGCATGTCGTACCAGGACGTGCTTGATCAGGGATTCGACATCGACGGCACGGCCGGCGACGATCTGATCCTCGGCACCGCGGTTAACGACCGCATCGACGCCAAGGCCGGCAACGACGTCGTATTCGGCTTAACGGGCGACGACACCTACACCTACAACACCGGCGACGGCCAGGACTGGGTGATCGATGCCGGTGGAGCGAACACCCTCAAGTTCGGCCCGGGCATCGCGATCCCGGACTTCATTCTCGGAACCGAGTTCACCGCCGGCCCGGACGGTTTGGCCGCGCAGTATCTGAAACTTACCTACCACCTCGCTCCCCCCAGCGAAGAGGAAGGTGCACCGCCGCCGATCCCCGATCTGGTGCGGATCAAGGACGGCTTTCTCGGCGCGGTGTCGTCCTATCAGTTCGACAACGGCACCACCCTCACGCACGCGCAGTTGATGGCGCAGCTCTCCGGTCCCGTAAACCTCACCGGCACCGCGGGCGACAACGCTATCGCCGGCTCGAATTACGCCGACATGCTTTGGGGCGGCGAAGGCAACGACGCGCTACTGGGCCAGGGCGGCAACGACCTCCTCGTCGGCGGGGCAGGCGACGACGCACTGACCGG
>JAWXBP010000303.1 GCA_034440135.1 Planctomycetia bacterium | reverse complement strand
GTGGACGCCCCGTCGTCATGATTTTCGCACGAAAATCGGACGGGCACTTGGCCAGTTTGGTCAAGCAACTCGACAAGGCGCTCTCTGAGCACAGCGGCCAAAAGCTGGCTGCCTTCGTGAACTTCCTGGGCGATGATGCCGACGCCTTAACGGCCGCGGCCACTGAACTCGCCAAGGAACACGAGATCGAAAACGTCGCCCTCGTGGTTCCGGCCGATCAGCCGAACGGACCGGAAGACTACCAGATCTCGCCCGACGCGGAATTGACCGTCATGCTCTACAAGGGCATGAACGTAAAGGTCAATCACGTTCTGGCGAAGGATGGCCTCGACGAAAAAGCCGAGAAGGCGATCCTCGATGACTTGTCGAAGATTCTGGATCAATAGACTTCGACGCGTTCCGCGGACGAACTCTCACGAGCGGGGCGCCGATTGCGTTTCGGCGCTCCGCCCTGATTTCCAAACGAGCTGAGATGTACGATTCCATGTTCACCCGAGCCAACTGCGTCTCGTTTCATCACTTTCTTGCCGCAGTGATCACGTGTAGTTACGGAGTGCTGGCACCGCCTAGCAGCGCCGAGGAAGTCATTCGCCCACTCGTACCGGGATTCGTGGTCGAAGAGTTGCCCATTGCATTGCCGAACGTCAACAACCTGCGATTCTCGCCGAATGGTGACCTACTCGCACTCGGTTACAACGGCCATGTGTATGTGCTTCGCGACCGCGATGGCGATGGAATCGAGGAGCAAGCCATTGCTTATTGGGACAAGGATACGCTGAGCGTGCCGGTTGGCTTGGCCTGGTCTAAAGAAGGACTCTATGTCTCCTCGCATGGGAAGGTGTCATTGCTGATCGACTCAGACGGTGACCTGCGGGCCGATGTGGAAAAAGTGATCGCGCAAGGATGGCCACCCACGGACGTTTCATCGGGAGGTGTCGACGCCACGGCCGTTACGTTGGATGCCGAAGGGAATCTCTATTTTGGTTTGATGTGTGCAGACTATTCGAATCCGTATCGAGTCCAAGATGACGTCGCCAGCTATGACAAAGGCAGTCTGCGCGGGACCATTGTTCGACTGGCAAAAGGCCAAACCAAGCTCGAAACAATCTGCACGGGTGTGCGAGTGCCGTATACGCTGGCGTTCAATCGCGGCGGCGATCTGTTCTTGACCGACCAGGAGGGGGCGACGTGGCTACCTGGCGGCAATCCGTTGGATGAATTGAACTATATTCAGCCAGGCCGGCACTACGGATTTCCGCCCCGGCACCCCGTGTATCTTCCTGATGTTGTAGACGAACCCCCCGTCGTGGGCTTTGGTCCCCAACATCAGTCGACGACGGGGCTGGTGTTTAACGACGCAAACTCTCTGCATCCATCGTTTGGACCCAAATCATGGCAGGGAGACGCCCTGGTCACGGGCTTTTCCCGCGGAAAGCTCTGGCGCGTACGTTTGGTAAAGACAGAACATGGATACATTGGCCGGCCTTCGCTGATCGCCGCCTCCACGATGTTGTTGGCAGACGCGGCGATTTCGCCGCGCGGCGATTTGTATCTCTGCTGCCACAGTGGTCCGCCTGATTGGGGTACTGGTCCTCAAGGTGAAGGGAGGCTATTTCGCATTCGTTACGTGGACGCCACGGCGCCGCAGCCGGTAGTTGCCTGGCCTACGAGCCCGTTAGAAGTTCGGGTGGCGTTCGACCGCCCGGTGACTGAGGCGTGGCGCAAGGAGTCTGCGGCCGTCGAACTGAGTTACGGTGAAAACGTGCGGGCTGGCGATCGATTCGAGTCGCTCAAGCCCCCCTATGCCGCCGTAGAAGAGCAATGGAAATCGCACCGCGGCACGTTGCATTCGGCAGGCGCTCGGTGGTCTGACGATGGGCGAATGCTGTCAATTGCCACCGATCCCCACCCCCTGCGGGCTGGCTACTCGCTGATGATTCCAATGGCTCCAGGCGATCCTACGCTTCCGATCGACATGGAATACTCGCTGCACGGCGTCCAGGCCACTTGGCGAGGCGCGGCCGTCCAGGAAGACGCGAGCAAAATCTGGCTCCCGCATATTGACCTGAACGTGGCTCGCGAATTAGCGATCGGCTCTGCGGAGCACGAGCAGTGGTTTCCGAAGTTGCGCCAACCGGGCGAATTGTCGATCGAAGGTACGGTAGAGTTACCCTCGGCGGCGACCTTGACCATCACCGCGGACCGACGCTTTGAGTTGCAAGTCGATGCCGGGATGGCGACTGCGTCACGTGCGATGGAGTCCGGGCATATCGCGGCCGTCGCCGTCGACTCGGGTGGTCGATCATTTCAGTTTGTCGCGATGACCAGCGAAGAACCGATTCAGATTCACGCCAGCTACCATACCGCCCTTGATCCAACGGAACGTAGTCTCCGACTGGAACAATTATTCGTTCCTTGGGCGCCGCCGCCATCGGCACAAGAAGCGAGCGTCGCAAGCGTGAGTGTTGCGAAAACCGAAGGCGACCCGGCCAGCGGACAGCAACTGTTCTACGGCTCCCGAAGCAAGTGTTCGACTTGCCATGCTGTTCGGGGGCGGGGCGCGACCTTCGCGCCGGACCTGGGCAATCTCGCGCACCGCGATCAAGTCTCCGTATTGCGAGATATCCGCGAGCCGAGCGCATCGATCAACCCGGACTTTGTCAGCTACAGCCTTGCCTTGCACGATGGCCGTGTGCTGCAGGGAATCGTGAAGGCGGATGGCGCCGACAAGCTGCGGGTGGTGGATGCCCAGGCGAAGGAAACCATCGTCGACCGCAATCAAGTGGAAAGTATCAAGCCAGCCACGACATCTGCGATGCCGACCGGCCTGCTGGATGGCCTTAGCGGGCATGAAGTGCACGACCTATTGGCGTTTCTGCTGACTGAACCGATTTCGCGCAGCGCGGCTGGCGACGCGTTTCCCGTACGTTCGGACGAAGAAGTTCGTCGGGTCTCTACCGCGGCAATGGAAACCCCGATTGTCGAGAAGTCTGCGCCCCTGAACATTACCCTAGTCGCCGGTAAACAGGACCACGGCCCGGGAGAGCATGACTATCCCGCCTGGCAATCGCGATGGCAGGCATTGCTCAGTCGCGCCGCTGACACTTCGGTTGGTGAAGTTGAGGACTGGCCAACTCCGGAGCTTTGGCAACGTTCCGACGTCGTGATTTGTTACTGCTGGAATCACAACTGGTCTCAAGAGCGATTCGCGGAAATCGATGCGTTTCTGAAACGTGGCGGCGGACTCGTCGTCTTGCACTCGGCGATGATCTCCGACGACGATCCGGAGGCGCTCGCTGAGCGACTGGGACTCGCCGCCCAGCCGGTTCGCTCCAATTACCGACATGGGCCGCTTGAACTGCATATTACGAACGATAAGCATCCGCTGACGATGAACTTTGAAGCGACGCCCTTCGTGGATGAGACTTATTGGCCCCTGATTGGCGACCGAGGCCGTGTGACGGTGCTCGCCACGGCGGTCGAAGAAGGCCAAGAGCATCCCATGGTTTGGACGCACGAAGTTGGTGACGGGCGAGTCTTCGCAAGTGTCTTAGGACATTACACTGCGACGATGGATGACCCGCTGTTCCGGATTTTAGTGTTGCGCGGCATTGCCTGGGCTGCGCAGCAACCTATCGCGCGCTTTGAAGATTTGGTGCGCCCAACTTCGTCGCCATAGGCGATGTGCGCAATCCATCATCAGGCCGAATGAATCTATCAAGTGTTGCTTGCAACGTTGTGGTGTTTAGCTAACGGAGGCTCCCTGACAGCAGGAAGCCATCCAACTGGGCCTCGGCGACGCGAAGTTCGCGGAGCGCCGCCAGGTAGCTGAGATTCGTCTGGGTGAACGTGCGTTGTACCGTCAGCATGCTGACAAAGTTGATTTCCTCCCCGAAAGGAACCCTCTTCGTAACAATGCGCGCGAGAGCCCAAGAGATAAGTCGTTCGCCGACAAGAGGATGCGGGATTCGAGTCCCGTTCGGTCCGCCGAAAACGAGCGGAACCGCCTACGGATAGAGACCCTCTGAATTAACGAGCGTAGGCACGCCGCCTGTCAATCGGCGCGGACTTTTTGTCGCCGTCGGGAAAACGGACAAGCCGGTTAACAGATGCACGAGCGCGCGATGACCTCGAATGGCATGACACTTCGTAGTGCGCCAGACATCGGACGGCGTAACCCGCAGTCGCAGGTTCGACTCACGCCCGTTCAGACGCGAACACCTTTGATGGCTTTGCGTGATAATCGAGGCTTACGGTCTACTCGAATTGCCGTTGGTCATGTGTTGCGAAGGATCTTGCGACGGATTGCGCCCGGCAGTTGGTTGCCGATTATAGAAAGCGGGCGCTCGTTAACGCCGCGATCGACTCCGACTCCGAATACGAGGTCGTCGACTCGGGCTCCAATACGTCGACCATTCAGCGCTTCGCGCCTTTGCTCGAGTAGGGACTGCTCGCGGTTCTCCTCGATGGCCGGTTCCACGCGCTGACGCAATAGGGGAGTGCCACTCGCGCTTGCGCCGAAGTTGATCCGGACCGCATTTAAATCCTGGAGATCGACGCGACCATCGTCATTGGCGTCGCCAAGGACGCCGGCGCCCACGGTCCCAAAGTTGTTGCGAACGTTGTTGAGATCGACAAGGTCGACGCGTCCGTCCAAGTTCGTATCGCCCGGCAGGCGGTCGACGGGGTCGTCGATTTGATCCTCGGCTCGCGATGAACAGCGTGTCGCCGTCGCGGCCGACTTCATGGACGCTCACGATGTTCGCGTGCCGCAACTGGGCGGCAGCTCGGGCGTCGCGGAGGAAATACTCCGCCTCTGAACTAGTAAGCTGTCCTCGGCGCGGGATCTTCACGGCTACGATTCGATCGAGCACCGTATCGCGGGCCTTCCAGACGGCGCCGAAGCCGCCCACGCCGACTTGCTCCAAAAGCTCAAAGTGTCCCAGCCGCCGCGGCTCAAGTCGCACGGTATTGCCGTCGGAGACCAGCTCGTGAGCAACCGCCGTGTCCTTGCTGATCAACGTGATGTTACTGCCGCAGGAAGGGCACACCAACTCATCGAGCAGTTTCTCCTCGACCACCTCAAGCGGATGATGGCAGTGCGGACAGCGAATCTGCATGGCTGGGTCGTTCGCGAAGGGATCGGGCGAGCCACGCATGATTATTCACTTGCGAGTGCCATTGAGGCAAGCGTTGTTTGTCGGCTCACGAATTGCTTGCTCGAAATACCGTATGACTATCACCAGTCACGCCGGTTGCTTCAGCCGCCGGATTTACCGAGCACAAGGAGGCTTCGCGAGACACCGATTTCTGTCGGTTTAGCGACCTGTCTCGGCTCCGCGTTCGCATCGGATTTCGTTTTTGCACAGCGCGCTCGGCTAGACGCCCATCGCGAGCCGGTCAAGATCGGCAAACAAACTCATGATGTCACCCCACTTCTTGTCGCAGGCTGCCGAAAGTCGTCCGAATTCCTCGCGTGACGTGACCCATCCACCGCTCCAGGCTTCGCCTCTTGCCTTGTACAAATCTTTCACGCCGATCTCAAAGTCCTTGATCCAGCCGTTGATTTTCTGTCGCGTGGCAAGATCGTAGCGCTTGATCACTGTGCCGAAGCCGGAGCCGGTGTGGGGCGTGGCAAATTGGTTGATGGTCCTTTCGTAGGCCGCTACGCCGCGGTAGTTGGTCGGATAGTGGGCGGCCGGAGACCGGTTCTTCGCCACGTTGGTCGCCACCGAGGTGGTGCTCGCCACTGCCGACCCCTCGGCGGCTGCTAGACGTATTAAGCCGCTGAACAGGGCCCTGACAATAAGAAAAGCTCCGGCAATCTCGCCGAGTACCGATGCGACGGTGAGAATTGTCACGGCGCGCTGGGCGCCCTTCAAGGTGTCCCTCACATACTCATCCAGTACCTCCGCGGCAGCCTTGGCTGCGAAGGCCGCGTACATGACGCTGGTGCTGGATTCCCTGACATTGCCGCCAACTTTTTCTTTCAGGGATTGCGTCAGGAATTGATGGGGTGTATCCCAAATCTTCAAGCTCGGAAAGTCGGCTCCGCCCAACGTGTCTGAGATCAGTTCCACGCCGAGCTTGGCCTCCGTGCGGGACTGTTGCTGCATTTCATGCCAGGTCGCTCCGGTAAGAATCTGGTTCTCGACAAACTTGATCGCCTTGTCGAGTGTCCACTGGATGGCTCCTCGTGAAACGTCACGATAGTAGTTGGCGCCGAGAATCGTCGTGTTCAAAAGGTCCTCGAGGGTCAGCTGGCCGTTTTTTGCCGGGATCGTGTCGCCGCCGTAGCCGAGGGTCAGCCAAGCCTGAAACGAATGCGGGTCGGCAATCCAGCGCGACGGATCGGCGGGATCTCGAATGAGTTTGTAGTCGAATCGGAGCCAGATTCCTTTTTCGGCCAGGGTTTTTTTAACCCTGGCGAGAAAATGTACTTCGTCAGGGGTGTCAGTCCTCCGCAACAGTGCATCGGGCGCCAGTAGTTGGGTGTGCTCCAGTCGCACATGCTTGTCCGCTTCGCTGACCGGGATCCGTTCCGCGGACAGCCTTTGGGCCTGCAACACCGTATTCGGGTCCCGGTTCACCGCTACGCCGTTCTGGGCGATCACCGATCTGCGCATCAGCTCGGCGTATTGCTTTTCGATAGCCGGATTCACGACGGCGGCGTCGAGGACCATCTGCACGTGGCCCACCTGCTCGCCAGTCATCGTCCGCAGCACAAAAGGAAGAGCAGAGCTCAGAAACCCGCTGGCGTCTTTCGCCTTCAGATCAATAGCTCTCTTACGTCCATGAGGACCAGGATAAGCGCCGCCCATGTCTCCGCTCCGTATGTTATGAGTAGGCAGGAACCACACCGACTGGAAGCTTCTATCCATACAACTGCGCAATAGGGCGAAGGCGAGACAAGGACATGGTTCAATCGCGCGCATTTGTTCGGTCGCGAGGCAAAGGATGGCAGGGCCGCCGGTCGAATCCGCAACCTGCCCGCCGCTATCGGAAGATGGTGGTCCAATGCCAAGGTTCGGCGGGCCGCGTGGGTGCGATCTGCGTACCGGCCAATACACCGACGGTGGTCGAGGTCGACTGGAACACGGTGGGTGGTTCGTTCCCCAGCGCCGCCCGGTCGAACGTGTTCGAACCGGTTTCCAGGTTTTTGGTCCCTGCTTCCCGCAGGACGGGACCACGGCATCGTCGGTGGTTCGAATCTCTTCGGTGCCCGAGCCGACGTCGCTGGCGCTGTTTTCCGCGAGCGGGATGGTTGTGATCGGACTCGCGCACCGGAGGCCGCGTTCAGCATGAGCGTGCGGGTCTCGCGGCAAATCGCGATCGGCCAACTACTTACGCCGCATTTGTGCGGTTTTAGGCCGCATCAGCCATTGAAACAAGGCTTCCTGTGCTTCGCTGATTTCAAGTTTCCCGATAATATCATGATGGTGACGCCGATCGCGCAGACGACAGTCTGGAGGTAGTTCCTTCCAGGTTTCATCTGTTGCCCTTTGATGCGGCTGGGCTGTTTCGTGCGGGGTGCAGCTAACGGCAACGTTCAGCGGCGCGGCTACCCACAAAGCCTTGAAGCGCGGAGAGCCGGAAGGGCCGCCGTGTCCGTTAAAGCCATTCGCTCGGCCCCTTATTCAGGATGACCGCTTTTTGTCTTCCAGCGGGCCGCCGGACGACGGCCGAAACAGCAGCCTGCCCACGAGCGCCCCGAGCACAATCCCGACAATGACCGCGAGCATCCAAGGCCAGAAGCCATCGATGCCGACCATGGGCCCCAACAGCTTGACGGCAATGAGACAGGCGGCAATCACCACG
>JAWXBP010000302.1 GCA_034440135.1 Planctomycetia bacterium | reverse complement strand
TTTTGCTGTCGGCGGTCGCGCCGCCGTTAATGCGATCGGGCATGTGCCGGGCCTTGCTGATCGAACACGGTCCAAACACGGCCGGCCCTGCGCAGGGCCTCGACGCGCTGGCGTTCCGCCGCGGCGCGGCGCATCTGGATGATTTCCTCGCGAATCGTCGCGGCAATCTCCGCGGGCGGCACGTGTGCGAACCGCGCCGCGTGCGCCTGATGATATCGCGCCATCTCCGGTTGCGTTACCAGCTCGTTCACGCGCAATTGGGCAGGCTGTCCCGGGGCGGCGGGCGGATCGCAACAGCCTGAGTGCGAACCCGTCGCGTGTTGCGTCGCCGTCCAATGGGCCACGATGGCCGAATTCAACTCCCGTTCCAGCAGCGTGCGTCGGAGTTCGGCCTGTTGCGGCGGGGCCAGCACGTAGCTGACCAGTTGCACGTGTTCGTCGACCTTCGGCAACACCTGGCTCTCGTAGATCGCCTGTCCGTCGACCTTCGCCAAAACCTGCCCGGTGGCCGGCGCAACGGCGACTGCTGATGCAAAAGTGGTTGCCTTTGAATCATCCACGACGGCTACCGCCAGTTGTCCATTGGCTCGGACTGCCTCTTTGGGCGCCAAGGCAGCTTCCAGCGGGGCCGGGGCTGGCGGACCTTCCGTCGGCGCGGTGACGGGCGGAGCGGCAGGCTGATCGCCGCATCCGGCCATGGCCAATCGGGCGTAGCGACGGACCCGCGCGGAAGGTTCGACGTAACAGCCGCTCGGTTCGATGTCGTTGGCAATCTTGCGGAGCTTGGCGATGACGGCCGGGCTGCAGCACGCTTCTTTCTTACAACGTTTGCAGGCACTGCCGGTGGTCCCGCGTAAGGCCTTCACCGCCTCGAAGCGCACTTCCTCGGTGCAGTCGTCGAGTCCGGCGAGGAGCGCTTCCTCGATGCCTGGATAACATCCGGCGCAGCCCATTTCGCCGAGGAATCGCAGCGCTTTGATCTTCTGTTCGGCCGCGTCTTCCTCGGCCTTCGTTTCGGCGGCGCTTTTCACCGCCGGGTTGTCGGACTCCATGTTGGCCGGATCGGTAATGGCCAGCACTTCCGGCTTGGCTTCGAGGCCAGGGAATCGTGCACCGAGGCGGTTGCGAATTCGATCTAAAAGTCCGCCGACCACTTCGAACGCCCGCTTCACGCCGAGGAATTCCCAGAGCGTCATCTTGCAGCAAGGCGCCGCGGGCCCGGCGACGGCGACGACGGTGGTCGCGCCGGCTTGGGCGGTCGCAGGCGGCGCCGGGGCGGCGGGCGGCGCCGGTCGAGGCGCGGCGCAGCCATAGCAGCTCGCGATGAGCAGCAAGGCGACGGCGGCCAACCGGCGACGTCGGTTCATGTACGGTTGCCTAGGGGAGCTGTGAAAGTGCGCGAAACCAGCCGTGGCGTCGCGCTTCATCGGACCGCACAAGCTATCGACCTGCCGAAAAGTCCGGCTTGAACAATTAGGCAAACATTGCCGATCACGGGGAGCTTAACGGAGGCCAGTGAGTGAATTCAGGCGGTTCAGGGAAGGCAGTAAGGAACTAGCGATGTGGCACGGTCTCCCGACCGTGCTACGCACTTGACCGAAGGTCTCCTCGCACAGAGACGGAGACCTACGGTCGGGCCGATGTCACGGTCGGGAGACCGTGCCACAACTTGAGTGGGAGACCGTGCCACAACAAGGAACTGCACGGCGAATCACGCCAAGCGAAAATTCTTCATCGCCAGGTCCGCGATGTGCTTGCCAATGCTGAGCGATGCCGTGGCGGCGGGGCTGGGGGCGTTGAGGACGTGGATTTGGTGTTCCGCTTCGATGATGCGGAAATCGTCGACCAGGGCGCCGCTCGGCTCGACGGCTTGCGCTCGCACGCCTGCACCGGCCGGGACGATGTCCGCGGCCTGAATTTCCGGTATCAAACGCTGCAATCCGCGCAGAAACGCGGACTTCGATAGCGAGCGGTGCATTTCGCCGCAGCCCATGCGCCAGTATTTGGCGGCCATGCGCCAGAAGCCGGAGTACGTGCCGAGTTGCAGCAGATCGCGCGGCGCGATGCGCCGCCAAGAGTAGCCGGCGCGCGCCAGCGCGAGGACCGCGTTCGGCCCGCACTCCACGCCGCCGCCGACCATCCGTGTGAAATGCACGCCGAGGAACGGGAACCGGGGGTCCGGCACCGGATAGATCAGATTCTTCACGAGCGCATGCCGCTCCGGTCGCAGTTCGTAGTATTCGCCGCGAAATGGAATGATCTGTAATCCGGGATCGACGCCGCACAACCGCGCCACGCGATCGGACCACAATCCGCCACAATTGACGACGTTCCGGCATTGCACGGGATTCGTCGTCGTTTCGAGCGTGATGCCGTCGGCCAGGCGACGAAAGCCGATTACGCGCCGCGAAGTCTGGACGCTCGCGCCGCCCTGTTCGACGAGTTCGGCGTACTTGCGCGACACGGCGCGATAGTTTGCGATGCCAGTCTCCGGGACATGCAAGGCGGCGATGCACGCGACATGCGGCTCCAATTCGCGCGCTGCGTCCGGCGTGATGCGTCGCATGCCGCTGAGGCCATTCGCGCGCCCGCGTCGTTCCAATTCATCGAGCGCCGGCAACTCCGTGGGATCGCAGGCGATGACGATCTTGCCGCAGCGCTCGTGCGGCAGGCCATGCTCGGCGCAGAACTGATACATCCACTCCCGACCGGCGGCGCAGTTGCGGGCTTTGAGCGATCCCGGCTTGTAGTACAGCCCGGAATGGATCACGCCGCTGTTGTTGCCGGTTTGGTGCGCGGCGAGCTCGCCTTCCGCTTCGAGCACGATTAACCGCCGGCAGCCGGCCTCGACCAGCGCCTTGGCAGTCGCGAGCCCCACGATACCGCCGCCGATCACCGCCACGTCGCACTCGGAGGTTGCCATCTCAGCCTTCATTCGCCAAGATGGCGCCTCGGGCGAGCGGATCCAAGCCCTGCGGCCAACGTGTCCGCGCATCGTATACAGCGCCGCCCAGTTCCGCGTCGGTTAAGTCCGCCTGATCGAAGTCCGCGCCATGTAGCTGGGCGCCTTCCAGGTTCGCTCCGCTTAAATCCGCCTGAAACAGGCTCGCGTTGCGAAGATTCGCGCTGCCGAGATCGGCCTTCACGAGTTTGGCGCGCATTAACGACGCACCGAGGAATACCGTGCGAAGCAGGTTCGCATCGGAAAAATCGGCGCTCGCCAACGACGATCTGGCAAAATCCGCGCCTTCCAAATCGGCGCCGATAAATTGCGCGCGATTCAGCACCGACTTATTGAACGCCGCGCCGCGTAGCAACATGCCATTCATCCGCGCGCCTTCCAAGTTGCGCGCGGCAACTTCGTGCAGGACCTCGCCCGTCGTTTTGTGCTTAATCTGAATCACGCGGTTCCCTGGTCGCTCGCCACGGACGAATTTCCGAGCACCCTAATATAGCCCGCCAATGGCAACCCTATCGCAGTCTACGCCCCGAAATGTAGGCCGAATCGAAACGTTGTAGGAGGCGTCTCCCGACGTCGATGGACCGGACATGGATCGCAGGTTCTGACGGTGATTCACAAAATGAATCAGCTCCTTCGGCGTCGGGAGACGCCTCCTACAAATACTCTTCCGCCCAACCGTGGTACGGCTCAATGCGTTGAATACGCGATTGCCACCGGCGGGGTTTGCGAAAAACGCCCGTCGAATTGGCGGCTCAAGTGCCGGCGACGCCGACGCTGAGCGGCTGACGGCCGCGGAATCCGGCGTCGAGCTCATGCCAATGGGAAACTTCCGGCTCGCCGAGCTTCCAACACAGGTACACGAGACGGCCGTCCATCTGGCAAGGGAAATCAACCAGCCCTTCGGGCCCGCTCTTGGGCTCCACGCCGAGCTCCAGCAGTTCGTTGACATATTCCTGGAGCTGCTCGGCGTCGCGCTGCAATTCCTCTTCCACCTGCGCCAACTCTTGGTCGTAGACGTCGTGCCCGCGCGACGCGCGACGTTGTTTGAGCTGCTCGAAGCGTTCACGCCGTTCGATCACGTCGCGGGAAAGTTGCGCCAGATCGGAGACGATGGCACGCACCAACGGCAGCGCGGCATTCGCTTCCGCCGTGGTGAAGACGCGTCGAACCGAGGGCGTTTCGCTGGTCATGATGTCCCAATCAGGGGTTATTGATTCGGTCCGCCGTGTACCGGCTCGGCGATGACTTTCGACGCCGAGACCGCCGTGGGATTGAGCGTCGCGCGCCCCCAACCTACTTCCACCGGCAACCGCGCGAAATCGACGATGCAGCCATCGCGGCTGTAGCAACTCAAGTCGTGCGTCGCGCCCATGAAGATGCAATCCACCGGGCAAGGCTCGACGCACAGCGCACAAAACATGCACTTCGTGTAGTCGATCGTGAATCCGGTGACCTTGAAACCCTTGCCGCCAACGACCTTTTCTTTGCCGATGTAGATGCAATCCACCGGGCAGGCCTTCGCGCACTGATCGCAGGCGATGCAGGTCGTGAGGTCGTAGCGATGAAATCCGCGATAGCGGGGCGCGACCGGCACCGGCAGTTCGGGATATTCGAAGTGTTCGGTAAACGTGCGGCGTTTGGGATCGTAGGTCAGCACCCAATTGCGCAGCGTGATGGCCATGCCTTGGCTAACCGTGGCGACGGCGTCGACGATATCGCCAAACCAGGGAATGCGACGCAATTGCTGCAACAAGCTCATGTACGCAACCAATTTCCAGCGCCGCGGCCATCGAGTTATCGCGTCGATCGTGCAATTGCGCGAACGAAATCAATGGCCGGACAAGAGAGATACCGCGCTCATTACAAGTCTACACTCGCAATGACCATGATCGACGCGGTGAATTATAGAAGTTCGCAGAAGAACCTCAAGCGTGCGCGGCGCGGAGTCGACAGCGTGCTGTTTATGCCAGTTAGTCCGCATCCGTTTGATTGCTCGGGTACGGCTGCGACGTGAGACCCCATCGCCAGATCGACGAACGATCGCGCCGGCAAAAGCGCCACGCCAGGGCGAGCGGCGGACGTTCAACTTGAGCCATTGCTCACGCGGAGTGACCGTCCCGTCGATTCATCCGCCCAGTTGACTGAGTTTCACGACATTTAGACGGCGAACCTAAGACGCGGATCTGCCGTCCCTAGTGCAGTCCTTTTGACTTTGCCGCGATCCCAAGGACGCAACACGTTACTAGATAGGCACTTGCGCGTTCCAAGGCGGCGAATATTGAATTGGCTGCGCCTTCGGTGGCCGATCGCCAACGGCTTAATCAAACGAATTCCGTGCCAATTCGAGAAAAAATTCGTGGAAAAAGCAGTCGCCAGACGTGTCGTTCGCTTGACTACACGTCGCAACCACGTAGAGTGAAATGAGGAAAAACTTGCGCGCATCGGCAAACAGGCGCGCCAGAGACGCCTTGATGCGTGTCCTAGGCTGCTTGGGCGGAGCTTTCCTTCGGGAGATGCCCGGCGGTGAGACACCGCGTCACATGGAAGCCCCTCGGCAGAAAGCAAAGGGATCGGCGATGTTGGTTCTGTCTCGCAAGAAAAACGAGAGCATTGTCATCAACAACGACATCACGATTGTCGTTGTTGAAATTCGCGGCGACAAAGTGCGACTGGGAGTCGAAGCGCCCAAGGAAGTGCCCGTACATCGCCGTGAGGTGTACGACGCGATCCGGCGCAACGAAAACCTCGCCAACGAACACGGCGCCGAAGGCGCTGTGAACCCCGATGCGTCCGAAAGCGGCGCTTCGAGCTGACCGTTCGATTTCCCGTCACTGGCCGGCATGAGACTGATTCAGTTCGGTACTCGGTGCAGCTTGATTGGCAATCGCATTCCCGGTTCAGCGGTCGCATTGTTACGTCTCGATGCGACCTTCGTCAACTAGTGGTAAGAGACTTCTTCCACAATTGCCGCGGAGCCGCGCCGAGCGTCATTCCGCGTGGCACTTGACGCCGTTCGCGACGCCCCCTATACACCAATTTGTTCGATCGCGCGAGTGTCCTCCACGAGGTCAGCCGCCGTTCGATTGGCCCTATCGTCTAGCGGTTAGGACACCGGCCTTTCACGCCGGCAACACGGGTTCGATTCCCGTTGGGGTCACTTTCCTTATTTGCCGGATAGCGATTCTCGCTATCTTGATCCGGCAAGGGGCTGTCTTGCGACAGCGATCGCAGAGCCCGTCGAGCCGCCTTGACTTGCCAGTCGCTGCGCGTCGGTCCGCACGCCCCAAAAGAAAGCGGCCGCTGCCGGACAATCTGCCCAGCAACGGCCGCTTGTACTCCTCGCTCGTCGTCGTAGGATCGACGATTTGCGCCAGTTTTCAATTAAGCACGGCGACGGCGCGCAATGCCGAACAAGCCAATCAAAGCGACGCCGCCCAAGACGAACGTCGACGGTTCCGGCACGACTCGGCCTTCGACCTTGACATTATCGACGGCCCACCACCAATCGTTGGCAGCTTCCGTCAAACCGAACTTGAGGCTCATGGTCTGAGTTCCTGCCGGCGGATTGAGCGCCAGGCTCACTGCTTCGTTCGGATTGTCATTGTGGAACAGGGCGCCGTCGTTCGCGTCCGAGCTCCAGTGCAGCACTTCCACGTCCGCGCCACCGTCATAGGACGCGTAGACCAGCGCCGTCTGGTTGTTCGTCAAGTCGCCGTCGTCACAGCATTCGTCGCGCCAGCTTGAGGCGAACGAAAGGTTCAACGTTCCGGCCGCCGTGTTCGCGATGCTGAACGTGCGGCTGGTCATGAAAGCGTTGAAAAGTCCCGCGTCGTGGGCCTGATCGTCCCATTCGTCGGGATCAGCGATCGCGACGACGCCTTCACCCAGGGCGAACGTCTCGCGCTGCTGCGTGTCCGCGGTCGTCCAGAAGGTCTTGCTCGCGAAGGACCAGCCGGCCCACTCGGTGCGGCCGTCGCGTGCGTCGTCGCCGGAGAGCGCCCCCGGAACCCCGCTGTCATCGACGGTCCAGCCTACGGGCGGAGTGTCGGTCCAGCCGAGCGTGGTGGCCGGAATCGCCTCATTGACGGCCGGTTCGAGCGTGACGCTTTCAAAGTCCTCGGAAAACAAGATGTCGGCTCGGGCCGTGCTCATCAGGCCGAACGTGATCGCCAAGGCCAAAGCCAAGGCACGAACTGTGAACTTCATGGTGACTCCCAACGAGGTCAAACAAGGTGGCAACAATGGTTTCGTGTGGGTCGCCGATCACTTCGTGCCACGGCCCCAATTGCTCGCTGCTGGCCACGAAGGTCCATCCAGAGGCGGGGCAGCCGGCATGGCACCCCAGAACGAGCTATTTCTGTTCTTCCGAATATAGTCGAATCGACTAACAATCCAAGGAAATTTGCTGGACATCGGTCAAGATTTACCCAATCCTCGCATTTCAACAGTCTCGCTGCGCATTTCCAGTGTCCTTGACCGGATTTATGGGCCGAAACAAGGCAGCAAAAGGCTCGTGTCGCGATGCGTACGCGGTAGAATCGAAGTTTTCCCCATGCAGCTTCGTGCGAATTCCCACGCTATGACCCGATTTTCGTCGATTTCCACAGCGATCGCCTGGTGGGTGTCGCTGCTCCTGGCAGGCCAGGCCACGGCGCAACATCAATGGACGGAATTTCGTGGTCCGACAGGCCAAGGGCACGCAGCGGCCTCGGCTGATCCGCCTGTCACCTGGAGCGAGCAGCAAAACATCGTCTGGAAGACCCCCATTCACGGCAGCGGCTGGTCGTCGCCGGTCGTTTGGAATGACCAGGTTTGGGTTACGACCGCGACGGAGGACGGCAAGGACAATTTTGCCGTCTGTGTGGACCGTAAAGATGGTCGAATCGTGCATGACCTCCGCCTGTTTCACAACGAAAAGCCAGAGGATACCCGGTCGTATAACAGTTTTGCGTCGCCGACGCCCGCGATCGAGGAGGGCCGAATCTACGTCCATTACGGCAGCTATGGCACGGCTTGCCTCGATACGGCGGACGGCCATGTGATTTGGGAGCGGCGCGACTTGCCCTGCAATCACTGGCGCGGACCAGGCTCTTCGCCGATCCTGTTCGAAGACCTGGTGTTCATCCACTTCGACGGCCACGACTACCAGTACATCGTGGCGTTGGACAAGGCTACCGGCGCCAGCGTCTGGAAGAAGGACCGCGAGATCGAGTACCTCTCCACCGACGGGGATTACCGTAAGGCCTACGCCACGCCGCAGGTGATTGAGGCCAACGGGCGACTGCAATTGATCAGTCCGTGCGCGAACGGGGCGCTGGCTTACGACCCGCGTACCGGAGAGGTGCTTTGGAAAGTCCAATGGGAGAATCACTCCGTTGCGGCACGGCCGCTCTTTGACGGGAATTTGCTGTACCTCAGCACCGGCTTTTCCAAGGGCGATCTGTGGGCAGTGCGTCCTGACGGCGCCGGCGACGTCACCGCAAGCCACGTGGTCTGGAAGCGGTCCAAGAACGTGGGTTCGCAACCTTCGCCGTTGCTGGTCGACGGGCTGATCTACCTGGTACACGACGCCGGCGTGGCGAGTTGCGTCGACGCCGCGACAGGCGACGAGGTGTGGATCAAACGCTGGGAAGGCACCTTTTCCAGCTCGCCTATCTTTGCGGGCGGACGGATCTACTTCTCGAACAAGGAAGGGGAGACCACGGTGCTGGCGCCCGGCAAGAAGTACACGGAGCTCGCCAAGAACAAGCTCGACGCCGGCAGCATGGCTTCGCCGGCCGCGCTCGAAAAGTCGCTGTTTCTCCGGACCAATACGCACCTCTATCGGATTGACGCGCCGCAATAGCGCATTGGCCCGACTAAGGATGGCAATTCCGCGAGACTGGGACGAGCGAACGCGCGAATCGGCGTTGTCGCTGAGGAACCATTCGGGCTAGGATGCTGGCCGCCGCGCCGCGCCCTAAGTCCATGGCACGGGGCGGTTTCTCCCCGCGGCGACGAGTGTTCCCATGTCCGAAGAAACAACCGCCGAGCAGCCCGTCGCGGAGACGCCCGCCGAAACGGCGCGCATCGTGCGGCACGGTTGGAATCCGCCAGCGTCCGGCGCCTGGGCGCTGCTTACTGGGCGCAATGTGCGGCGCGTATTGATTCCCTGTTGCGGCCTGGCGCTCTTGGCCTGGTTCGCCTGGCTGGTGTGGGCGCCGTTGCGGCACCCTCGGGTGCAATTCGTTTGTTTGTCCGGGGGCGACTATCGCGTCTTGCGCGCCGAGCCAATTGCTTTTGTGGCCGAAGACATCGCCGGCCTGGCGGAACACGGCAGTCTCTTCACGGAAGGAAGCGAGCAAACCGAGCCGTACATCTGGGACAGCCTCGCGGAGCCCGCGAAGTTTCAGACGCTCGGCGCGCGGCTCAACGGCATCATCGACGACGCCCGCGATCAGGTGGTACTTGTTGTTAGCGCGCATGGCCTGATCGACGGCAGCGATGCGTACCTCGCTTGCCGCAATTTCGACCCGGCCAATCCCAAGGCAGGCCGGGTTTCCGCCGCGGACTTGGTGAAGCAACTCCGCGCCTGCCGCGCGGGCAAGAAGATCCTGATCCTGGACATCGGTCGCATCCCGGACGACCCGCGGATGGGCTACGTCTGGAATGACTTCGCCGCGCGGTTCGCCGCGGAAATCCAGGCAAGCGGCGATGAATCGTTGTGGCTGCTGGTGGCGAATGGCGTGGGCGAGCAATCGCACGTTTCGTCGGCGATCGAGCGATCGGTCTTCGGCTCGGCGCTGCAATGGGGACTGACCGGCGCGGCGGACGCCGACGACGATCAACGAGTAACCCTCCTCGAGTTGCATCGCTACGTGTCGGCGAGCGTTTCCGATTGGGTGCAATACGTCAGCTCCGGAACTGAGCAACAGCATCCGCTGTTGGCGTGGGGCGGCGAAGGCGTGGAAGATGGGGAGACTAAGCTCGATAAAGTCGCGGACGCCGCGAAAGCAGCTGCGTTGAAGCTCGAAAATGCCGCCGCCTTCGAAAAAGCTGCTGCTGACGTAGTTCTCGCGCCGGTGTCGCCGGACTACGCGTCCGAAGCCATGCCGACGCTGGCGGAACAGGTGCAGCGCGCGCGCGCCACGTCGCGGGGCGAAGCCTGGTATCTCGCCTTGAACTCGGACAACGAAGCAAAGCGCGCCAACGGCACGGCGACTCCGACGAGCGGTACCGCAGCCGCTGCCGCCAAGGACGCGGCCGCCAGTTCGTTGAAGCGTCTTGATTTCCGCAATGTGCGCAGCGCCGGCCAACTCCGTTCACAGGCTGAATCCGGCGCTCGGGAAGCGAGTCGCGAAGCCAGTCGCGTGGCCGCCGATCAAGCCGTCGAAGCGCAAACGCAGAAAGCGGCGGCCAAGGCGACTGCGCCGGAAGCAACAGCGCCGGCCGTCGCCAACGAAAGCGCCGCTTCCCCTGCCGCACCGGCAACACCAGCGCCTACCGCGACAACCGAAGCACCGGCGGGAACCCCGACCGCTTCCGGCAATGCGGCCGCAGCTCGAACTGCCTTGCCCAAGCTCTTCGCCGAAGCCTGGCGATTGCGCGATGCACTAGCAGCACTGCCGCCGGAACTCCGGCCTGCCGACTACGCGCCGCACGCCTGGCGTGAAATGGAGCGGGCGCTGCTCGACTACGAATTGCAATATCGCGCCGGACGAGTCGGTGATAGCCGACGAATCACCGGCGGGCTGAACCGGATGATCGCGGGCCAGCGGCGCTTGCTGGCAGCGATTACAGACGCGACGATCGGCCCGGCGGCGACCGGCCCGACACAGATGTTGCGATTTCGTCCCTCGACCGCAGCACGTATGCAAGGCGCGCACTCGGCGGCGATGGCCAAGCTCATGGAGACCCGATCAGGTCGCGCGGCTGACCCGGCGCTCGCGAGTGTGATGCAGTCGATGGATCAAGCGGCGACGGATCAGGCAGGCTTTCGTTCTGCCTGGACGACCGTTCCTTCGGCCGCGCAGCAATACAGCGAAGTGCGCGGCGCGAGCACGTTCGGCAATGTGCAATCGATCAACTGGACGGCGGGCCGGCTCGCGTGGCAAACCGAGCGGATCGCGGAAACACTCGCCGCTGCCGCTCCTTGGCTAACGCCCTGGGTCGCGGCGGAATTCGACGCCGCGGATTCACTGCGCTGGGAAGGCGAGCGCGAGTTGCTCGACGCGATCGGCGCGGATCACGCGACACGCGCGCAACGACTGCTGGAACAATCGTTGGCGCGCTATCAGATCATTGCTACGCACATCGAACTCGTCGGCCACGCGCGTCAGCTAGAACGCGAATTACTCGCGAGAGCGCCGGAATACCTGCGGCTGCAAGCATCGATTCCGAACCGAGGCAGAGTCGCTCCGCCATCGCATGAATTGTTTATCTCGCTTTGCGAACAGCTTGAGCAACTCTCGGAATTGCTCATCACGCCCGACCCCGCGCGGATCGAAGATCTACGCGACGTGACTTTAAAGCTCGGCGAGTTGCGAGCGAAGTTAGAGGAACCCATCTCCGCGGATCCGTTGGCGGAATTGACGTCGCCGCCGCCGCAATTGGGCGAGCCGGCGCGCATCGCCGCGATCCTGTTCACGCCGTTGCCCTCGGCCGAGTCACGGATGCGTTTGCTGTCGATCGCTTCGAGATTGGAAGGACGGTTGATTTCCGATTTAAAGCCGGTCCGCGCGACGGACTACAATCCACCACTCTACGACCCGGTCGCCGACGCTTACCGCGCGGTCAACGCCGCGCAGCTACATTGGGCGCTGACGCGGCTCTCAACGCTGGATCAAGTCGACGGACGCCAGGACAAAGCGAACGTCAACACCGCGTTCATGGAATTGCAGAGCGCCGCGGCGATCGTCTCTCCGCTCGAACGCGAAACCGTGACGGCGTTCGAGCGGCAACTCGACGCGTATCAAACGGCCTTGTCGGTTTTTCACGGCGCTCTCCCACGCCGGATCGCCGACGCGGCGCAGGCCAATCAGCAGCTCGCGGAACCCTCCACGCGGGCGGAACGCCTGATCGCGCTGCGGCGCGTCGAGCGGGCGTTGCGCATCCTCGACCCGCGTGATGCGCGGCAGAGCGGTGACGTCGCCGTGTGCGCCCTGATCGACGCCGCGGAGTGGCAATCACTCATTGCCTGGCATGCTGATCGAGCCACGCGGGCCGCTGGCCAGGCCTTCAGCGGCGACGCGGAACGCTGGAACAGCATTGCGGCCGATTACCAGCTGCAGGCGGCGGCCATTTTCGGCGACAGCGATTCCGAGTCTGCAAAACCGTCCACGCTCGTGCTTGACGGGGACGACACGATCGACCTGAGCATCGAGCCGAATCAATCGCTCGCGTTGACGCTCCGCAACCTGGGTGCGTCGCCGGCCGATGTTTGGCTGTCGTTGAAGTTCGATCCCGAGACCGTCGCGATTGAACCAAGCGGCCAATATATATGGAACACGGAACACGACGTGATCGGCGCGACTGCAGAGCGCGACGCGCAGTTGATGGCAGGCACGCCGTCCTTGCGGATTAACCCGGGCCAGGAGATTGCCTTGCGATTGCAAGCGCGGTCGCTGTCGCGCGCTGCGCAGCCGGCCCGCGTGATTGCCCGCGCGCTCACGCGCGATTCGGTCGCCCGTCATGCGATGAGTTTGAATCTGCCTTCCAGTGATACGGTCGAGTTGGCCATCGACGGCGTGCCGGGCACGGCGACGCGCCAACCCGACGGCTGGCTGCTGACGTCGTTCCCCAATCGCGACAACGCCTATCAATGGTCGCTCGCCAATAGCGGTGAATCGACCAAAGAGGTCAAAGCGGAACTGTTCGCGCTGACGCGCCCTTGGTCGGGCAGTGCGCCGCAAGGAAGTCTGAGCGCCGCGGAAGCCACTGAACTACGCGACCGACTGGGCCCGCTCGAGCTTCTCAAGTCCGTCGACAAGATCGCCCTGCCGAGCGGCGGCGTCTCGACGCCGTTGCCGTTTCCTGCGCCGGATCCGGCAGCTCCTGCGCCGCCGGCGGACCAGCCACCGCCCCCGCCGCCGCGATTTGACAATGGGCTGCTGCTTTCGATCACTGACGCGTCCGATGGCCGCGTGTCGCTGCATTGGATTCAATCATCGCCGCAGCGGCCGCGGCGCTTCGTGCGCCCGCGCGTGCGCTACAACGGCATCGACGAACGCATCGAAATCACCGTGACCGCCCAGGAAGCCGCCGGCATGCCGGAACAGCCGGTCCGCGTGGCCTGCGAAACGCTGGAACCACTGCCGACGGGCACGCAAGCGCGACTGTCGGACGAGTTGCGCGCACCGGACTATCGCGCCCAACTTTGGATCGAAGCTCCGCTCGATCCGGCGCGCGTGGTCACACTGGCGATTAGCGTCGACGGCTACCCGCGGGCGTTCTTGTTCCGCGTGCCGTGTCAGGAATCGGGGAGCGATCTCGCGCCCGTGGATGACGTGCTCGCCATCCGTGTGAAAGCGCCGGCCACCGACGCCGCGTTCCATGCGCCGGCGAGCGCGATCAACGTCCTGGCGGAAATCGATGTGCCACGCGGCGCGGAGGACGACGATGCGACGCAGATTGAACTCGGGTTCGACACCGACCGGGATCGCGAGTTCCGTGGTGAATCCACGACGCGCATCAGCGGTGATCGCCAGGTGCGGAATCAATTGCTGCAATTGGCGCCCACCGGACAAGTCGTCGTGCATCCTCGGGTCACTGATTTCGAATTGGCCCTGACGCCGCCCGGCTTGATCAACAATCGCGTCGGCGTGATGGGGCGCATTCTCTGGGGCGATCGCGCCGCGTGGAGCGAGCCGCGCGAAATCATTCTTGATGGCGCCGCGCCGCGTATCGAACGCGTCCGCGTGAAGCCGGCTGGCGTCGCCGCGATCGGCAGCCCGGTCGAGGTGACTTGCCTGGCGCTCGACGGCGACTTGGCCGGCGTGGAGAGCGTGGAAATGACGATTGATCTGCTCGGCGCCGCCGGGTTCGAAGGCAACCCGCCGCCGACGCCCGCGATCCTCGGCGCCGATCGTCGTTGGAAGGCTCAGTTAGACACAGCCCCGATCGGCACAGGCACGTATCATGTGCTGGTGCGCGCCACGGATAAGGTCGGCAACGTGAGCGAAGTGGACTCGAGCGCCTCGGTGCGACTCCTCTCGCCGGAGACGATTGCGGCCGAGTTGCGCCGCGCAACGAATCGCGTCTCCGGAGCGGTGCAGTACGGCCGCTCCGGCTTTGGCGGCGTGATGGTTCGCCTGGAGGCCCTTCCGCCGGATCCCGCCGCGCCGCTGATCCCGGTAGGTGCAACTCCACTGGAGCCTATCGCGCCGGTCGCCACCGACGATCAAGGCTCGTTCCTCTTCGATCGCGTTCCGCCCGGCAAATACAAGCTCACCGCGGAAGGCGTCGTCCGCAACAAAACACGCCGCGCGGAAGCGGAAGTTACCGTAGAGCCCGCCCCCACGGCGGTGCGGCCGCTGCAACTCGAATTGCGCTGATTGTCGTGATTTTGCTGCGACTTTCTGTAGCCGACGTCGGTGACCTCGGCGCGTTGGACTCGGCTATCTTGAACCACGAAAGGCACGAAAAACACGAAAGGATTCGTTCAATCAATCCGCGCTTCGTGCGTCTTCTTTCAGTATCAGGTCTTGAATCGTTCGTGTTTTTCGTGCCTTTCGTGGTTCAAAGTCTTCCGTGAGATGCACGGATACGCCATCGCCGCGTCCATTGACCGGGGTCACCGACCTCGGCTACAGTTTGGCCGGTCTGCCGGAGAGGCAGCAATCTTCGGGGCAGACGTCGTGGTTGGCTGGGAACTCGCCGATTGCGCGGCGGGTTGGCGAGTTACTCAATCGTTCTAAGATCAGTTCGCGGATCATCTCCACGTACTTCGGATGTGTCCCCACGGTCGCGGCGCGGATCAGGTTCACCTGGAGCGTTTCGCACAGCTCGCGGGCTTCGGTGTCGAGGTCGAAGAGGATTTCCATGTGATCGGAGAGGAAACCGACGGGCGACATCACCACGTCCCGCACGCCTTGTTCGGCGAGCGCCCGCAAGTGATCGCAAACATCCGGTTCCAGCCACGGTTGCGAAGGCGGCCCGCTGCGGCTTTGGTAAACCAAGTGCCAGCGCTCGTGTCCTAATCGTTCGACTGTAAGCCGGCACGTCTCCGTCAGTTGCTCGACGTAGCGGCAATTGCTGGCCATCGCCATGGGAATGCTGTGCGCGGTGAACACCAGCGCCGCCTTCGCTCGGCGATCTTCCGGCAACGGCGACATCGCGACAGAGATTCGATCCGCTACGGCTTCAATAAACAGCGGGTGGTTGTAGAACACCCGAATCTTGTCGATCGCTGGCGCGGACTCGCCGACCTCGGCCTGGGCCGCCGCGATGTTTTCCCGGTATTGCCGGCAGCCGGAGTAAGAGCTGTACGCCGACGTGACAAAGGCCAGCGCTTGGCGCACGCCGTCATCGGCCATGCGTCGCAACGTGTCCGCCAGCAGCGGATGCCAGTTCCGGTTGCCGAAGTAAATCGGCAACTCGGGACCGTCCTGGGCAAAACGCTGCTGGAGCGCCGCGATCAGCTCGCGATTCTGCGCGTTCAAGGGACTGACGCCCTGGAATTGTTCGTAATGATGCGCGACTTCCAGCATCCGCTCGCGCGGCACCGGCTTACCGCGCAGGACGTTTTCCAGAAATGGCAGCACGTCGTCCATTTTCTCCGGACCGCCGAAAGAGACGAGCAGCAAGGCGTCGTACGGTAAGCTCACAGGGCTGGCTTTCGTGGTTCAAGCGGGCGGGAGCGCGAGGCGGGCCGACTGGCGGATTATTGGAGGCCGCGCCGCCGCTGACAAGCTCGCCGGACGGGCAAGCCCGGGGGGGCCCTCGTTGTTCTACACATCTCGGAAGGAACCACGAAAAGCACGAAAGGCACGAAAGTTTGCGAAATTAGCCAGGGCTTAAGTTGCCATTCCACGGCAAACCGTCGAGCCGACATCCAGTTGGCACTTCCAGCGCAATCCCATACTCTACAAGACGTTCGTGCCTTTCGTGACTTTCGTGGTTACCTCCGGATGCCCGGAAAAGTTGTGTCGTACAACGAGGGTATTGCCCTCGTAGGCCGCGCCGGCGGATAACATTCGCGAAGCGGCGCGTCGCCGGAACCCTTTGCACGGCATGAATTCAGAATCCCCTGATACCGTACTGTCTCCCTTTCGACGGCCGCTGGCCGCTGCGCCGACGCTGGGGCCAGCGCACTGGGCCGCGTTGTCCCAAAGCCGTCTCTGCGGCGGGCTGCCGGACTCGGACCTACGGCAGATCGGCGCCGCGCTCCGCGTGATCCACGTCCCGGCCGGCGAACTCATTTGCCGGCAGGGGGAACCGGGCAACGAGATGTACGTTGTGGTCCGCGGCCGAATTAAGATTTCGGTCGAGCGCGGCAGCCACGAGTTCCAACTGCTCGATTACCTCGGACCAGGCGACCATTTCGGCGAGATGTCGCTGCTGATCGAGCGGCCCCGTTCGGCCACGGCAGCCGCGGTGCTGGAAAGCGAATTGCTGGTCTTAGAGCGCGACGGCTTCGATAACCTGCTCAAGCAAGTGCCAGGTTTCGCGGCGAATCTGAGCCGTGCCCTGGGCTTCCGGCTGCACTGGGAAACGAGCCGGCAGAAGCGCCGTCATCGTCCGGCGGTCGTCGGACTGGTCCATTCGAATCCCTCGACGGAACGCCTGTTAGCCCCATTGGCCGAGGCCTTGGCCGCCTGCGGCCAGGACGTGCTGGCTCTGGCGGAAACCTCGCAATTGCTAGCGGCTGGAGCGCAGCTCTCGGTCGAGACGCTGCCGCGTGATCCCGACGCCCGCGTGCCGAGCGCCACGCGAACCGCGGAACGCATTGACAAAGCAATTGCCGCGCAGCAACGCGTGTTGGCCGCCTGGCCGCAAACGCTGTCGCCGCGAGAACTGGCGGTGCGGCTCACCGTCTGCGAGGAAATCTGGTGGCTCGTCGAACCGGCGGAATGGCCGGCCGCACGGCAGCGTCTGCAAGAGTTGCTTTCACTCGGGCCCCATCTGGCCGCACGAACTCGGTTGGTCTGGTTCGTGCGCAATCGAGATCCGCTGCCTCCGCATGAATGCGAGGCCTTGGGCATCGCCGAGCGGGATTTTCGCATCATTCTTGCGGACGACGTGCGGAAGCCGGACTACTATCAGCGCCAATCCATCGCGCACCTGGTGCGGCATCTGGAAGGCGTGCGGGTCGGCCTGGCGCTGGGCGGAGGTGGTGCGCGGGGGATGGCGCATCTCGGCGTGCTGCGAGCGTTGGAAAAGGAGAATATCTTTTTCGACCTTGTGGCCGGCACCAGCAGCGGCGCCTTGATGGGACTCGCCTACGCCGCGGGTTGGTCACCGCAAGAGTCGCTCGATGAATTCACCATGATGCTCACGCCGTCGCGTTGGTGGCGGACGCTGCCATGGGGGCATGCCTGGTATCTGATTGCCAAATTCCGCACCGGCGCTTGGGAGCGCATGTTGCGGCCGTATGTCGGGGAGACCTCGCTCAAACAGTTGCGCATCCCGCTGCTGACGAC
This sequence comes from Planctomycetia bacterium, assembly GCA_034440135.1. NCBI lineage: Bacteria > Pseudomonadati > Planctomycetota > Planctomycetia > Planctomycetia bacterium. Next base: position 4,030 of record JAWXBP010000302.1, on the reverse strand, counting down.
CGCCGTCGACCTGATTAGTGGGCGGGAAGTGGTGCGCGATTCCGGCGACGCCGTGGCCGCGGTGCTGGAGAGCATCAACCTGCCGCTGGTCAGCCGACCGATTCTGCGCGACGGCATGGCCTTGATCGACGGCGGCGTGCTCAACAACTTGCCGGTCGACGTGCTGATGGATCGCGGAGCGGATTTGATCGTCGCCGTAGACGTCGTTTCGCAACTGGAACAAAAGTTCGGCCGGAACACGCCGCACGCGGCAACTTCGAAGATGCGGCAGCCCGGTGCATTCGCAACTTACCTGCGCGTCAACGAAGTGCAGGACTACGGCATCACGGCATTACGTACGCAGGCCGCCGACCTGCTGATCATGCCGGATACCGCGTCGTTCGATTGGTCCGACTTCGGCCGCGCCCGGGCCTTGGCCGACGTCGGGGAAATCGCGGCGGAACGCGCGATCCCGCAACTCAAGGAGTTGCTGGCGGCGTTCTCGGCTGGGTAGCGGGACAGCTGAAAGGCGCTCACTAGCCCGATCAACGGGTTGCTTGAAAGCGTGGGTGGCTGGCGTAGATATTTGGCTGCTTATGGAGTGAAGCTGGGTTAGTTAGTGCGTTACTGCTTCCAGGAACCAAGTCACCGAGTAGGTCGTGATCTGTCCGCCTGGGCTGTTGAAGGCGATCAGATCGAAACCGTGCGCGGCCCAAGGAAGCGAGACCAGCGCATGAGGTACGCGGGCGTCGGAAAGTCTGTTTGCTAAGAGCTCGCTCTGCTCGTGGAAGACGTTGACGTCCAACTCGCCCTGTAGAATCAACGTCGGTGGAGCGTCGGCATTGACATGGAGCGCACCGCTAGCGCTGTCAAACGCAGCGCTCGCGCTTTCCGGATTGCCGCCCAAAAACCATTCCAAGTTCAGGCGATGATCGATGTTCCCGGGTTGCATCGCAACTTCCCACGTGCGACGAAAGTCGGTGGGCGGATAGATGGCAATGACGCCGCGAATCGTGGGATCGTGCTTCCAATACGCCGTGGCTGTCGCCATCTGCCCGCCCGCCGATCGACCGAGCAGGACAAACTGCTCCTCATCAATTCCCAATTCCGTCGCATGGGATCGCAGAAACTCGATGGCTGCCAGCAGATCCTCACGCTGAGCCGGCCACTTGTGCTCAGGGCAGAGCCGGTAATCGATCGACGCGACTGCGTAGCCCTGGCGAGCGAGCCAATCGTTTAACTCGCGTCGCGTTCCATAGTCCATTCGATTCCCACCGACCCAACTGCCGCCATGAATGACGACGACGCACGGCGCACGGGTTCGCCCAATCGCCCGGTAGAAATCGAGCTTTAGGCCTTTTGTATACTCAAATGCTTCGAGCGGCGCCGGCTCGGGAGCGCTTTCAAAGATGGCAGCACGAAGTGAGAACGGTGCTCGGTGAACGTCCGCCGGCCCGAAGGCTTCCGTCAATTGCGCTCGAAGCGGCTTTCCCAGCAAGGAAGCTTGGGCTGTGGGTTTGAGGAAGAGCGCGATCGCAATGCTACATAAAACGAGTGTCATGCTGGTTTGATAGACGTGCCCGCTCTGGAAAAGCCAGGCGGACGCGCCAATCAAGAGCGTAAGCAGCGCCAGCCATAACCCGATTTCCGGGACCACCATTCCGACAACCCAATGTATCCAAACGGGTGTCATGACAACGGTCAGGAGGGAAAACGCTGCCGCAACCAGTGCGTCAATGAGCAGGGACCAGCGAAGGACGCTGCTGAACCAGGGCTTCCACGTGAGCTTCATCGTAGACCCAGCCTGTAATGTAGCCTTGCCATGCGAAAACGCAGTTGATTGACCCTTTGTCGAACTGGCAAAAGGCGCACGGCACCTGTTGATGGACTATCAGCAAATATATCGATGGGGGCGCGGTGTGCCCTGGCGGGCAGCGACTGCGATCAACCTGACTTGGCTCGAGACGCCGACGCTACGCGTTCTTGGGGTACTTCGGGCGATGTGACCAACGCATGTTGCTGGCCCGGCTATTCTTGACTCAGGACGGCTCGACGTTCGGTCGCAAATGAGAAACCAATGTCCTCTACATTCGGCCGTTTCGCTGGCAAGGAAGCGCGAGGGTTATTCACGGGAATCGTATGCAGAACTATCTTGTGTCCGTTTCATCTCCCGAATCAAATTGTGCTCGACATCAACAAGCTTTGCACCGGCGGCAACGGCAGCGGCGCGAAGATGGTGCGGTCCGAGGTAAGCAGCCGCCTCCCACTTTTCCGATTCCCTGATGACTCCGAGTAAGACGTGTTCTGGTTCCACCAGCCCTGAAGGAGTGCCCGCTGCTTCAATTCCAGCAAGGCCCATGATCATATGAGCGCGCGGAGTCAGTGGGATTTGACCACTTGGACTCGTCCCTTCTTCAGGCTCTAGTTGCTCGGCGAAGACTTGCCGGTTGATACCGAGCGATTCCAGTACGCGTCGAGCCGTGGATTCACCCAACGCATACAGTCCAAGCATCAGGTGTTCGGTCCCGACGTGGTTGTCATCTCTCGCGCGTGCTTCAGCCTGAGCATGGTCGAGCAGGGACGCAGTCGGCGCAGAGAGCTTCGGCGGCGATCCCCGAAGCAGCGATTCCGCCTCTCGAACATAATCGCGTTCGGCCCCGCTCCTTTGTAGGTCGGTCACAGTGTCCTCGTTAGTGAACCAAGCATTCGGCTGACATTATATGTAAGGAGGGCGCTTCTTGGTAGCTTCATCTACCTGGAGGTACTACACACCACCGTCGATGTGACCGACGAAGGCGCCACCGGCACCGCGAAAACGCTTCCACACAATCTGATTTAGTTGCTCGTCCATGGTGTAATCAGTCGTTGTTTTTTCGACCGGCCTCCAACCGCGGCGCCAGCCAGCGAAGCAGGCGCCCTGTCAAGCCTGGCATGAACAGCGTACTAACGTGACCGTGAGGCAATCGCCAGAATTCAGGTTGTTCCCACTTTTGCCAGAGTTCCTCCATCCATTGCCTCTCCCCGAACAACTCATGGATGCCTTCAATCAACAGGATATTTTCTTTCGGGATGACGGGCGTGGATAGAATCAGGTTTAACCGGGTCGTATCCATTGCTTCCTGTGCCGGCCTTAGAGCCTCGAGCGCTTCCCTAAGCCTCCGCCAGACGACCGGTTGGGAGCATTTCATGCGCACACGGGGCACAGTCAGCACGGCACCAGCGATGCGTGTATCGCTGCACGCAGTCAAACCCGCAAGCCATCCCCCCAAACGAAAAACCCAGAAGCCCCACGGCTGGGCAACCTTCATCAAGCAGCCAGCCGATCAGCGCGCGAATCTCGGCGACATTCTGTGCAATCTCCCGCGCAAACTCCAAACAATTCTCTTCCATGGGCCGGCGCGGACGGCGTTGAAGATTGTAAGGAGCGACCAATGCGGCTACATCGAATCCTGCCCGATTGAACCGGCGGGCAAGCAATGGAAACGCGGAATGGTAACCGATGGCGAAACCGCCATCCAGTAGAACGATCACCGGTCGTTCCGGCCGGCGTTCCGCAGACTGATAGAGCCGGCCATAAACGATGTTGTTCTCCTCGACTTTGCTCGGGCACGGCGTGGAGAATGTGAAATCCCGCGGCCCATCAAATCGAATCTGCGCCGGATGGCTGAACCGGTGGTCGTGCGCAAATGACTGGAACGCCCCGGCCATCATCACGTCCCGGAAGTAGCAGGGGCGGTCGAAGGTCGACACCTCGACGGTCAGCCGCTGCCGGATGCCCAGGTGACGAGCCTCCCAGGTAACCGATTCTCCCGGTCCGATCAGCCCCGTCGTCCGGCCGGCGACTGCACGCTCGCCGGTGCCCTCTAACGAGCGGGTGTGGAAGTCGATGTCGCGCGCCAAGTCGAAGCAAACGTCGATCGGTGCGGCGATATCTGTGACGAGTCGGAACTGGGCCATTGCACTCTCAAAGCCTCCCGCGACAGAACTTGTGATTCTACAGCCGCGGGCGCAACAGTGACCGATCACGGCAATTTGTCAAAGAGTAATCGGG
>JAWXBP010000301.1 GCA_034440135.1 Planctomycetia bacterium | reverse complement strand
GCGGTTTGTGAGCTAGCTCACAAACCGCCTTGAGCATTCGCAACGGAAGCAAGCAAGCGAACGGGAGTAATCCGTTGGAATGTGATGTATCACACAGCCGCGGCCCGGCGTTGTACTTAAACTCGCTCGAATTCGCCGCCATCTGGCAGTTTGCGAAAAGCATCCCAACTTCGAGGAGCAACGTATGCGGATTTCGCACGTCGGACGTCTCGCCATCTTAGTCGCCGGCTTGTTCACTGGCGCCGCGCATGGGGAAATGGTCCAACTCAGAGTTACCGTCGAGAATCTGGCGCCGATGGACAGCGTCGCTTTCGCGCCGCTGCGGTTCGGCGTCCATGCGGGAAACTATGACTCGTTCAATAACGGCGAAGCAGCATCCGCGGCGATTATCTCGATCGCGGAAGGAGGTTCAGGATCCGACTGGTTCCCCGCTTTCATGGCCGCCGAGCCGAGCGCGAACTTCGGCAGCGCCCTGCCCAATCCGGCCGGACCGTTGCTCCCCGGAGGCACAGGCACGACGATCCTCACGGTGGACACCGCGGTCAATCGATACTTCACATTTGCCTCGATGGTCGTGCCGAGCAACGATTATTTTATCGGTAACGACTCACCGATGCAGTACCTGCTGTTCGATGAAAACGGTCAACTGAATCTCACGGAGATCCGCCAGCAAGCCAGCGATATCTGGGACGCAGGCTCCGAACTCGACGACCCGGCTAATGCCGCCTTTCTCCAGATTGGTGACAATAGCCTCCGGACGCCGCAAGGAGGCGTGGTGAATTTCAACTTCGCGGGCCTCGACATTTTCAACGGCCTCACCACGGCCGCGGGCTACTCGTTCGACAGTCAGCTCACCGCGGACCAAGAAGTCTATCGCATTTCGTTCGAAGTCGTACCGGAGCCGAGTACCGTAGTGTTACTGGGCCTTTCGGGCGTTGGGGCATTGGCCCTGCTGCACCGGCGGCGTAGGTAATCACTTCACAGTAAGTCGTCGCTCACGGCCGCGCGATATCGAGGCATCGCGCGGCCGATCGCTTTTCGATGGCAGCAGCATTATTGCGACTCGAAGGTTTTACGCCGGCTCTTGTTGCGTGATGCAATGGAACGCCCCCAGGCCCCAAATAAGGTCGAGGGCGCGGATGCCGCGGACTTGACGCGTGGGGAATAGTGTTCCTAACGTCGCAAGCGCTACGGAGTCCGCTGGATCATCGAATGTCGGCGCGATCACCACGCCGTTGGCGACATAGAAATTCAGATAGCACGCCGGCAGGCGATGCTCGCCGAAGAATTTCGGCATCGGCATCGGCAGCGTGACGATCTCCAGCGGCTGATCGTCTTGATCGGTGAAGGAGCGCAACCGTTCCAGGTTCTCGGCCAGCGGCGCAAAGTTCGCGTCGGTCGGATCATCTTCCACGGCCGCCACCACGGTGCGCGGACCGACGAAGCGGGCCAACTCGTCAATGTGGCCGTCCGTGTCGTCGCCGACGATACCGCCGCCCAGCCAGAGTACTTTTTTGACATTGAGATACTCTCGCAGGTAGCGTTCCACTTCCGGGCGCGTGAGCTGCGGATTGCGATTCACATTTAGCAGGCATTGCTCGGTGGTCAGCACCGCGCCCAGTCCGTTGACGTCGATCGCGCCCCCTTCGAGGATGATGCCCGGATCGAAGCGCCGGCGCTGCGTGAACTCGGCGACGTAGCGCGGCACCTGGTCGTCCAAATCGAACGGCGGGTACTTGCCTCCCCAGGCGTTGTAGCCCCAGTCGATCAGCGCCGGTTCCGTTCCCAGCGGGCCAGTGAGAAACATCGCTCCGTGGTCGCGTGCCCAGCAGTCGTTGGTGGGCACGTCGTGGAGCGTGACATTCGCCAACTGCCCCACGCGACGTTGCGCATCGGCCATCACCGATTCCCCGCCAGCGAGAATATGGACCGGCTCGAACTCGGCCAGCGTGCGCACCAGTTCCTCCCAGACCGCCGGTATGGGCTCGAACTTGCCGGGCCAGGTATCCGGATTGTGCGGCCAGGAGAGCCAGGTCGCCGCGTGCGGCTCCCATTCCGCGGGAAATCGGTAGCCGAGGGCCGCTGGCGTTTGCATAGTGAATCCAAGTTTCGAAGGTGGGCGCTCGACACCGGTTTACCACGTCGAGAAACGCCGAGGCAAGGGCCGCGCCGGACGCGGGGACATTTGTTGACCCCGCCCTGCATCGTCTCTAGACTGACCCCGCCAATGCTCCCCCACGTATAGGCGAAATGCACGATGTCCACTGACGCCAGCAGTCCAACGGAACCCGACGCGAAACCCAAGGAAAATCTGCGCGAAGTGCAGTACGAATGCTCGCGGCATTTCGTGCCGATCCTGGAGCATCTTGGCGCGACGCTCCTGGTCAGCACCTATCAGGCCGGCAAGCTCGTCGCGCTCACCGCGCGCGAAGGCAAACTGCACCTCACGTTCATCAATTTTGATCGCCCGATGGGGGTCGCCGTCCGTCCGGAAGGGATCGCCGTGGCTTGCCGGGATCAATTCTGGTTTCTGGAGAACGCCATCGATATCGCGAGACGCTTGCCGCCGGCCGGCAGCCACGACGCGTGTTATCTCGCGCGTCAGGCGGTCGTGACCGGCGAGATTCAGGCGCACGAACTGGCGTACGTCGGACAAGAACTCTGGGTCGTCAACACTTTGTTCTCGTGCCTCGCCACGCCGCATAGCAGCTTCAGCTTCGTGCCGCGTTGGCGTCCGCCGTTTATTTCCGCCTTGGCGGCGGAAGATCGGTGCCACTTGAACGGGCTGGCCGTCGCAAACGGCGCCGTCAAATATGCGACGGCCATGGCCCAGACCGACACCGCCGGAGGCTGGCGCCCCAATAAGGTGAACACCGGCTGTGTGATGGAAGTGCCAAGCGGGCGGATCGTGGCAACAGGTTTCGCGATGCCGCACTCGCCGCGCATCTTCGACAATAAGCTCTGGGTCCTCGACTCCGGCCGCGGACGCCTGACCAACGTGGACGTGGCGACCGGAGCAATTCAGCCGGTGGCGGACATGCCCGGTTACACGCGCGGTTTGGCGATGCACGGCCAGTTCGCATTCATCGGCCTGTCGAAGATTCGCGAGACCTCGACGTTCGGCGGCATGCCGATCGCGGAAAAGATCGATGAGCTCAAATGCGGCGTCGGCGTCTTCGACCTGGCCAGCCAGCAGACCGTGGCGACGTTTCAATTCGTGTCAGGCGTGGACGAGATCTTCGATGTCTCGCTGCTCCCTGGCGTCCGCAATCCGGCCTTCCGCGGCCCGCATTCACAACAGGATGGCGAGAACACCATCTGGATGGTCCCGGATCCGGGCATGAAAACCGCGCCGGCCCCGTCACGCTTCTGGTTCGGCGTTTGAATCAGCAGGCCCGAACAGTGTTCGACTGTGGGAGGCGTCTCCGACGCCGATGCAACGGACGCGAGCGACAATTCTAAGGTCTTGCTCGCGAAACAAGCCAACTCCATCGGCGTCAGAGACGCCTCCCGCAGTTGAACGAGCAATTCAAGCTGAATTGCTAATTCGACCCGCATAACTATGCGGCAGCCTGGCGTAGCGCGTTGAAGCGCTCGTCGTACTCATGCAATCCGAACGGCGGGCGGTAATCGTGCAGCGGGTTGCTGCCCGAGAACGGACGGCAGACCGTGACGGCGCGATCCACACTTGGCAATTGCGCGCGGCCCGTGATGCGACGCCAAACGCTCTTCGCCCAGGCGCGCGGCGCGGAGTTGAGAAACGACTGCGCGCTGACGTTGAAGTAAGTGGCGCGGAGCAAATTGGTTAGCGTCCGCGGCGTCGGCACGAAGAGCGGCGCCGTGGCGTCGCCAAAGGGCAGGCAAGCGACGTCCGAGCGCATGCCATAGCGGGCCATATCGCCTTCGAAGACGACGATCGTCCCTGGATGGCAGCAGTGCCGAATCTGCGCGAACGCGTAGAACGGGTCGAGCAAGTGGTAATACACGCCGAGGCAGAGGACGACGTCAAACTTTCTGCCAAGCGTCGCCAAGTCGTAGACCGACAGGCTTTGATTGAGTTCCACCTGCGACTTGAGCAACCGCTTGGCCAACCGCAAGCCCGCACCGGCGGCCCAGTTCTGGGAGACGTCGTCCGACGCCAGCACGTTCGCCGCCCCGCGTCGTTCAGCCTCGAAGCTCCAATAGCCGTCCCAGCAGCCGATATCGAGGACCGATTTGCCGCGCCAGTCGATCGCGTCGAACTGGTCGGAAATCAAACGCCAAATCCGTCGATGCGCCGCGACATCGGGCGTCGACGACCGGGCGACCAGCCCCTGGCCGAAATCGAACTCATGGTACCAATGAATCGCGGCGATCTGCGCTTCCAGCTCTTGTCGCGACATCCCCCAAACCTCCCAGTCCATTCGGATACTTTCGCGAGTAGAAAGTACCCGAGAAGCCGGAGTGGAGGCCAGAGCAAATGGGCAATCTCATTGGGCCGGCCGAATGGCGTACAGATTCTCATACGTCCTCAGGAAGATCGTCCCCTCGGAGATCACCGGCGACGAGGAAATCGGCTCGCCCATCGAGATTTCGGCGAGCTTGGCGAACTTCCGGCCGGCGGCGACCACGCTGACGGTGCCGTCGCGCGAAGCGACGTAAACCCGGCCATCGCCGTACACCGGCGAACCACGATAGACGTCCGAATGTAGCCGCGATTTGTATTGCTCTTCACCGGTGGCCGCGTCGAGGCACAACAGCACACCATTCTCCCGGCAGAGATATACCAGTCCGTCATGGACCAACGGCGAGGGGACGTCCGGCGTGTTGTCCGGGAACTTCCAGGCATGCGCGGCCGCTTCGGCTGTGATGTCACCGGTGGCGTCCGGCCGCAATGCCAACACGGGGCCGTTCTTGGCCGTAGGGACCACGATCAAACCCGGGGTAACGACGGGCGAGGCGACAAAGCGCAGGTATTCGTTGTAGCCGGCCCCCTGAGGATTGATGCCGCCGCAGCGCCAGATCTCGCTGCCGTCGGTCAGTCGATGAGCGATAACATAATCCGCGCCATGCGTGACGAGGAACTCGCGCTCGCCGTCGCGGTAGAGCATCGGCGAGGTATAAGCGTGTTCGTTCTCCGCGTAGGCGTCGCTCTGCCGCACGTGAACCCAGGCTTCGTCGCCGGTTTTGCTATGCAAAGCGACGATCTTCTTCGAGGCGCTATGCAGTAACTGCAAATACAGCCGGTCGCCGTCCAACAGCGGACTCGAAGTCATGCCGAATTGAATGTCGAATTGGCCGTACTTCTTCTGTACGTCCATCCGCCAGACTTCATTGCCGGCGTAGTCGAAGCACACCAGATCGCCCGTGCCGGCGAACGCCCACACGTGTTCCCCGTCGGTCGATGGGGACGGTGAGGCCGAATTCCCCTCACCGCGCATCACTTGGTTGTTGCCGGTGCCGACCGTGCGGCGCCACACTTCCTGCCCCGTCGTCGTGTCGATACAGAGCAGCAAGATATCCTTGTCGGCCGCGGAGACGACGAACATGCGATCGCCCCACACCACCGGTGTCGCTCCGGCCTGTCCCGGCATCGGCAGCTTCCAGGCGACGTTTTCGGTCGTGCTCCAACTCTCCGCCAGCCCGGTTTCGCTGCTCACTCCATTATTCTGAGGGCCGCGCCAGCTGGGCCAAGGTTCCGCACCGGCCAAGGGACAAACGCCAACCATCAACAACCAAGCGGCCATCCTCCAACGGGTGCGAACTGGCATCGAGCGGCTCCGGGGCGGGCAAAAAAGTGCGGCGGGAAGTCACGGGCGGCACGTATCAATTTCGCCGAGCCGCCGTATCCGGTCAATATCCCACGCAGGGGCATTCGCTCGCGTGGCGGTCGCTCCGGCAAATCCGGCATGTTATCCTGAATGAGCCGCCCGCCTGAGTTTCCCACCTGACCATCTGCGAGCTTCCGTGATGCTTCCTTGGATTTGCCTGATCGCACTCTGCGCCGAGGTCGGCACAAACGTCTTGAATTGGAGTACAGCGCCGTTCGACTCCGCGACGTTGCCGCCATCGATGGGTGCGTCTTTGACGGCCGATGAACTGCGCGACCTCGAAGCAGCGTCACCGACGACGCCCTACGACCATCTCACCTGCGGCGTCCGCGCGCCGGACGGCACTCTCTGGGTCGGCAGCCCGCATGGGTTGATGTTGCTGAGCCCTCAGGCCGAGCGTTGGAGCCTATTTCATTCGCCGCGCTGGTTGCCGTCGGATGAAGTGCGCGGCCTCTCGCTAGCCAGGGCAGCGCCGGACGGCAGTTGCCGCGTCATCGTGGACACCGCCGCAGGCGCGGCGGCATTGACCGCCACGTCCACGACCTTGGACGCCAAGATGGAAGAAGTTCAAGCCAACCTGCGGCGCTGGCATGTGCGCCATGGCCTGGTCGCCGAAATCCGCCTCGAAAAACCCGGCGACGTGGCGGCCGGTTACGTCCAGCCATCCAGCGATAACGACGGCCTCTGGACCAGCATGTACGTGGCCGGAGAAGCCTTTCGCTATGGCGCGACCAAGAGCGAGGATGCCAAACGCAATGCGCGTCAATCTCTGGAAGCGTTGATGTTTCAGGAACGGATCACAAAAATCCCCGGCTTCGTGGCGCGGAGTTTCGTGCCGATCGACGACGATCCCAAGAAGTACGGCGGCGAATGGCATCGCTCGTCGGACGGTAAGTGGTGGTGGAAAGGAGACACGTCGAGCGACGAGTTGGACGGCCACTACTTCGCCTACGCCGTGTACTACGACCTCGTGGCGGACGAGCAGGAACGCGAGGAGATTCGCGGCTACGTCTCGCGGATCACCGACCACATCCTCGACCACGGTTACTACTATGTCGGCCCGCCAGGCACGCCGACCACTTGGGGCGTTTGGGCGCCGGAGAAATTAAATCACGATCTGGAATGGATCGACGACCGCGGCTTGAATTCGTTGGAAATGCTCTCGCATCTCAAGGTGGCCGAGTACATGACCGGCGCGCCGCGATACACCGCTGCGCTCAAACATCTGATCGAACGTGAGAGCTACGAGATGAATACAGTGCTGCAGAAAATCACCTGGCCGCTGCACCACGTCAACCATAGCGACGACGAGTTGGCGTTCCTGGCGTACTACCCGCTATTGATGTACGAGCGCGATCCGGCGCTGCGCAAAGTCTACCTGGCCAGCTTGGAACGCTCCTGGCGAATCGAACGGCCAGAAACAAGTCCGCTCTTGAACTACATCTACGCCGCGGGGCGTCAGGCCAGCCACTGGCCGAAGCCGCAAGAACGCCCGGCAGAGGCGCATCTGGATGCAGCGGAATATGATCGCGACGCGTGCCTGGCCTGGTTCCACGACGTGCCGGTCGACACGATTTGCTATTCCATGACCAACAGCAATCGCCGTGACGTGGCGCTGCGACCGTATGAGAGTCGCGGGGACCGAAAACTGTCCGTCGAAGCGTTGCCGACCAGCGAACGCCGGGTCATGAAATGGAACGGCGACCCGTTCGAGCTGGACGGCGGCAGCGGCGGCCTGGAACGGGACGACGGCGCATTTATCCTGCTCCCATACTGGATGGGCGTTTATCACCGCTTTCACGAGTGATTCATAGAACCAAAAGGAATCTGTGGGAGGCGTTTCCGACGCAGATGGAGTGGGCGCTGCTTGATCGTCAGTCGTTGAATTCGGCGCCACGCTCAGCCATCGGCGTCGGAGACGCCTCCCACAGCCGTATTCCAGTCGGTGTCGCTTGGCAACGGCGGCTTGGTTTGCCGTTGCCGTGACGTACTATTGGGATATGAGTTCCCAGCCTCGCATCCTGATGTGCCCGCCGGATTTCTATGGCATTGAATACGAAATCAATGCCTGGATGAGCCGCGCGCGGCCCGCCGAGAGCGCCGTGGCGCGCGAGCAATGGGAAGGTTTGCGCCGTACGCTGGAAGCGGCCGGCGCCGCAATCTCGCAGGTCGAACCGCAGCCGGGCTTGCCGGACCTGGTGTTCACGGCCAACGCCGCGATTATCTATCGCGACCTCGCGGTGCTCGCGCACTTCCGTCACCGCGAACGCCAGGGAGAGCAGCCGTTTTTCGAAGCGTGGCTGGCCGGGAATGGATTTCGCATCGAGCGCATGCCGGACGATGTGTACTTCGAAGGCGCTGGCGACGCGCTTTTTTGCGGTGACACGCTATTCGCCGGCTATCGCATGCGGAGCGATGCGCGGGGGCATCAGCGGATCGGCGAATTGCTCGGCGTCCGCGTGATTCCGCTCGAACTCGTCGATCCCTACTACTACCACCTCGATACGTGCTTTTGCCCGCTCCAGCGCGACACGGCGATTTATTTTCCCGGCGCCTTCGACGACTACGGCCGCCAGGTGCTGCGCGAGCTGGTGTCCACGTTGATCGAAGTCGAAGCAGCGGAAGCCCGACGCTTCGCCTGCAACGCCGTGGTGGTCGGTAAAACGGTCGTGACGAACACGGGCTGCGCGAAACTGCATCAACAATTGTCAGAGCGCGGCTTCACGCCGCGCGAAACGCCGCTCGATGAATTCGTCAAAGCCGGCGGCAGCGCGAAGTGTCTCACGCTGCGGCTGGATGGCGAAGAGGCGGCGGCTTGGAAAGTGGGAGTTTGAAGTTTTCAGTTTTCAGTGAGAACGCTACGCGTCGTCGAGCGGCAGAATCTCGATGGATGCGCCGGCTGCGTAGTCTTGGTCGCCGGGCGGGAAATGTGCCAGGGCGTTGGCGTCGATCATCGCGCGGAGATCGCCAGAGCCTTGTGATGATAGTGGCCTTACCTGCAGGCCGTCGTTGTTCCACTCGCACTTCGAGGGTACGTACGCTGCCCGTGGCCCGCGTTGCCGGTAGGGCGCGCTAAGCACGGCGCGTTGCCTTCGCGGCTCGACGTCGATCTCCCCTAGGTAACGCCGGATCGCCGGGCGTACGAAGAGCAAGAAACACACCAGGCTGCTGACGGGATTGCCGGGCAGGCCGAAGACGAGTTTGTCGCGCTCACCGCGCAACACGCCGAACCACAATGGCTTGCCGGGCTTGAGTTGTACCTTGTGAAAGATTTCCACGACGCCCAACTCACGCAGGATGCCGGGCGTCAGGTCCAAGTCGCCGGCCGAGACGCCACCGGAAATCAACAGCATGTCGGCGTCCAGGCCGTCACGAATCAACGCGGCCAACTTCGTCGGATCGTCAGGGCCAATGGGCAGCTCGCGCGCCACACCGCCGGCGCGATGTACGGCCGCGGCCAGCATCGGTCCGTTCGAATTGCGAATCTGCCCAGCACGCGGCACGTCTTGATGTGGCACGAGCTCGTTTCCCGTCGACAGCACAGCTACCGTGGGACGCCAGCATACCTTCACGGTCTCCCGCCCGACTTCCGCCAGCAGCCCGATCTCGAGGGAGCGCAAGCAGCGCCTCGCGGCGATGACTTTGTCGCCGACTCGCATCGCGGCGCCACGCCGAACGACGTTTTGCCCCACGCGCAATGTTGAATCGTCGATCCGCACTCGACTCTGTTCATCGCCGACAACAGACGTCGTTCGCTCGACCATCACCACGGCGTCAGCACCGATCGGTAGCGGCGCGCCGGTCATGATTCGCGTTGCCTGCCCCGCCTGCAACATGCGATTCGGCCACATTCCCGCCATCACCGTCTCGATGACTTCCAACTCGCCCACGCCGTTCGACAAGTCCTCGGCGCGGATAGCGAAGCCATCGACGATCGTTTTGTCGTGCGGCGGCGAATCGATGTCGCTGGCAACCGATTGCGCGGTCACGCGTCCCAGCGCATGGCGCAGTTCGACCCATTCCCAGCCGCCGAGCGGCGCATATTGGGCCACCAGACGCGATGCTTCCGCGACGGAGATCAGGTGATGGCTCATCGTGCCCGTATTGAAAAATGGTTCCAAAACGCCTTACGACCCGAGTATATCCAATCCCAGATCGTCGCGTTACACTGCGACGCATGGCCAAGCGCGAAGAAGTAGCCGCCGCCGCGACGAAGCACCTGCACCGCGCCGATCCAGTGATGCGCGACTTGATTCGACGCGTCGGCCCGTTTCAGTTAAAGATCGATCGCCAACGCTTTCACATGTTGGCCTGCTCGATCGTCTCGCAGCAGTTGTCGGTCAAGGCCGCGCGGACGATACGCGATCGGCTGATCGCTCTTGCCGGCGGCGAATTACTGCCCGAAGGCGTGTTGAAGCTGGAAATCGAGCAACTCCGCGGCGTGGGTCTCTCGCGCAACAAGGCCGCGTTCATGCATGATCTGGCCGCCGCCACGAGCGACGGACGACTGAGCCTGACAAAAATCGGACGTAAGGACGACGAGGCGATCATCGCTGAATTGGTTCAAGTCAAAGGCGTCGGCCGCTGGACCGCACAAATGTTCTTGATGTTCTCGCTCGGCCGCCCGGACGTGTTGCCGGTCGGCGACCTGGGCATTCGCGCGGCGATGCGAAACCTGTATGGCCTGGCCGAATTGCCGAATGAAACCGCGGCGCAAGAAATCGGCGCAAAGTGGCGGCCCTATGCCACGGCGGCGAGCTGGTATTGCTGGCGCAGTTTGGAGCTCAAGCAAAACGGTAAAGCGACCCCGACAAAAAAGTGAACAGAGATTTCGCCCGTTGTCCACCTCTTTCCGGCGCTGCTCGCGTCTATATTAATGGCCATGGCGACCCTTGGAAACTTACGCGATTCAGGATTGCGCCGATGAAAACTGAAACCGAAGCTGCATCCCCAGCACCTGTGCTGAAATCAAATGGTCGTAGTTGGCTCTGGCTGGGACTGCTCCTCTGCGTCCTGCCGATCGCAGCGTATGTCATTCAGTTCAACGTCCTGCAACGGATGTTTGTCCCCTGGTACATCCCCATTCTGGCCACGGTGGGCGCGGCATGCGTGGTGGTATCGGTAATTCGCCGGCGCACGTGGCCGCGCTGGACGGCATTAGCGCTCGTGGCGTTGCTGGGCGGCTTTGAATGGCTGATGTTGGGCGCGGCGGTACGCTTGCCCGAGTATGCCGGTCCCGCTCACGCGGGCGCTAAGCTGCCGACGTTCAGCACCGCGACGGCCGCTGGCGAGGTCTTCGCCAATCGCGATCTGGAACAAGGCGTGGCGACGGTGCTCGTCTTTTATCGGGGCCGGTGGTGACCGATCTGTCTGGTCGAGCTAGGTCAGCTCGAAGCCCGTCACGCGGAGTTCGCGGAACGAAATACCAAACTCGTCGCGATCTCGCTGGACGATCAGGAAACGTCGCTGCTCACACAGAAAGATTATCCCGACCTGCTGGTGATTTCCGACGCGGAGCGCGGCCTCGCCGATGCCGTGGAAGTGATTCACCCCGGGTCGTCGCCAGAAGGAACCGACACCACGGCGCCGACCACCATGATCGTCGACGGCGATGGCCAGGTCCGCTGGGTTTACCGCTCGGAGCGGTTCCTGACGCGGCTGAGTCCGGATGAATTGCTGCAGCAATTGGACGCGGCATTGCCCGCGCCGTAACATCAAGGCATGAGTCAGCCAGCGCCGTCACGTATTTTCCTCGACAACGCCGCCACCAGTTGGCCGAAGCCCGTCGAGGTCTATGACGCCGTCGACCAGTATCAGCGGCAACTCGGCGCCGCTGCGGGCCGCGGGTCGTATCGCGAAGGGGCCACGGTGGACGACAAGTTGCGCCGCACTCGCCAGGCGATGGCCCGGCTACTCGGCGGCGTCGAGCCCAAGCAGATCGCCTTTGCCTTCAATGGCACCGACGCCCTCAATCTGGCCCTGCATGGGCTGCTGCGGCCCGGCGATCACGTCGTGACGACAGTCATCGAACATAACTCCGTGCTGCGCCCGCTGCGGTTCCTCGCCTTGCGGGGAATCCAACTGACCCATGTCGATTGCGATGCTTTCGGTATTGTGTCGGCGGACGCGATCGCGGCGGCCATCACTCCGGCGACGCGGCTCGTGGCAGTTTCACATGCCTCGAATGTCACGGGCGCGATTCAGCCGGTCGGCGACATCGCCGCGGTTGCTCACGAACGCGGAGCAAGGGTGTTGATCGATGCCGCGCAGACCTTGGGACATTTGCCGATCTCGTACCGCGACTTAGGCGTCGATCTGGTCGCCGCACCCGGGCACAAGGGACTCATGGGCCCGCTCGGCACCGGCTTGCTCTACATCCGGCCCGGGTTGGAACAAGAGTTGGCCCCGTTTCGGCAAGGCGGCACGGGCACGTCCAGCGACCACGATCAGCAGCCCGACTCGTTGCCGGAAAAGTACGAGTCCGGTAATCACAATGTACCAGGGCTGATTGGCCTGGGGGTGGCGCTGCAGTTCATCGAGCGGACGGGAATCGGCCGATTGCGTTCGCACGAGATAGAGCTCACGGAGCGGTTACTGACGGGGCTGCGATCGATCGCGGCGGTCACCATCTATGGGCCAGCCGAATCCGCTCAACGGGTGGGCGTCGTCAGCTTCAAGGTGGAGGGGTACAATCCGCAGGAATTCGCGACGCTGCTGGATAGCGCCTACCAGGTCCAGGTGAGGGCCGGCCTGCATTGTGCCCCGCTCATGCATCAGGCCCTGGAAACGCTGTCAGGCGGCGGCACGGTGCGGATGAGCGTCGGCGCTTTCAACGCGCCGGACGAAATTGACCGTGCCGTCGAAGCAGTTCGAGAAATCGCCGCGGTCTGAGCCGCTGGCGGCGCCCCATTGAGCCGAAAGGGATTTCCCGATGTCGGATGAACCGTGGTATGGCCAGGGTCTGCGCTTCGAATGCACGCAGTGTGGCGATTGCTGCACGGGGGCGCCTGGCTTCGTGTGGGTCAACAAAGAAGAGATCGCGGCCCTGGCAGGACGATTCGCCATGAGTGTTGCGGACTTTGAGGCGAAGTATGTCCGGAGCGTGGGGATCCGTAAGAGCCTGGTCGAGTTCGAGAACGGTGATTGCGTCTTCTTCGACGGCCAGTCCCGAGGCTGCACCGTTTACGAGGATCGCCCGCGACAGTGCCGCACCTGGCCCTTCTGGGAGTCCAATATCCGGAGCGAAGCCACCTGGAAAGACACCTGCGAGTCCTGCCCCGGCAGCGGGAAGGGCAAGCTGTATTCCCTCGACGAGATCAACGAACGGCTCCGCGTGATCCGAATTTGACAATTGGTTGGAGTTTGCTGGTGGGGTAGTCGATAACGAATGCACGCTTCGTCCGGCGGCGCAATCCGCCGTGGCCAAGCGTCGTGGAGTTCGTCCGGCAAGATGTCAATCGCTGAGAGTTAGTCGTTGCCTGACAACGACTTATGGCAATTCAGCGAGCATTTCGCCGGTTTTCACGTCGCAAGTTCTTTGACAATCAAATGTTAGGCGGATAGTTCGGGCCAATTGGGCCGCCTATTCTATGCCTGTAACTCGTTGAGTTACGCCACTGGATTGCTCTTGCCAGCTTGACACTAGTGCTTATGGCATTTACACTTGGAGCATGACCGGGAGATATCGAGGCAAGCGGAAGTTCACCCGCTAAGGCCTCTCTCGACAGGAGAACCGAGTCGTGACCAAGAAAGAGATTGTGAAGACGATTTCGGAAGAGATCGGACTCACACAATTGAAGACGAAGGAGATCGTCCAAAAGACGTTCGACGCGATCGTTGAGACGTTAGTCGACGAACGCCGGATTGAGCTGAGAAACTTTGGCGTGTTCGAAGTGAAGAAGCGTGCCGCCCGCAAAGCGCGTAACCCGCGAACCGGCACCAAAGTTCACGTCCCCGCCAAATTTGTAGTCACTTTCAAGCCCGGCAAAGAGATGGAAGAACGCGTCCGCGAACTGGAACGGCAGGAAGCCGAGAAGGACGCCCGACGCGACGCGGAAGTAGCCGCCGGAAACCTGGGACAGGGCACTGGAACGTACGGCGACAGCGGCTAACCAAAACAGCGGCTAACCAGAAACCACAAACCAAACACTGACACCGGCCGACGGCCTGACGATCACCACCTTGCATGACAAGTGGTTAGATCTCGGCAACGAAGGCGGAACGAACCATTTCAGTTGCTTGGCGCGAGCCAAGAGGACCGAATAACCTGCGAATGAACGAGCGACGGTCAAGGCGTCTAGCGATCAGCGCTAACCGTCATGCCGAGAACGATTCTCGGCGGCCGTGGCGACGGAACTGACGACTCAGGGAGGAGTTGTGTGATGCGCAATCTGCTCGCAGCAACGCTGTTGGCAATCTTCGTGGCCAGTTCCGTGGGCTGCATTATTCCAGCCTATTCCGGCGATCCGGCGCGTCGCACCCGACAGGCGCTCAATTCGTCCGAGGACTTGCGGATGTTCCTCGACGAATGGGAGCGCATCTGGTTCCTGGACCAGCCGTCGCACCTGACGCCGTATCGTACGCACGGCGGCATCCTGTAAACGTGCTCTCAAATGCTGCCGCGCATCGGGCGCGGCGGCCCGCTCGGACGCCGCCCAGCGTTGCGTAAGTCGCTTCGCTATACTAGATTGCGTGCGGCGTCCAACTCGTATTCGGCGCCTTGGTGTTTCTCGCCCGCGCCTTTCTCCAGTAGCTTGCCCCGTGACTCGGGAAGTATCCGCGAACGTCGATCTTTCCGTGCAAGTGGGCCGTCTGGAACTGCCCAACCCGGTGCTGGTCGCCTCCGGCACCTTCGGCTACGCTCGCGAGATGGCCGGCCTCGTCGATCTGACCCGGCTCGGCGGCGTGATCCCCAAAACCATCACGCGGCAACCACGCGCCGGCAACGCTCCGTGGCGAACGGTCGAGACGGCCTCCGGCATGTTGAACTCGATTGGCCTCGATAACGACGGCGTCGAAGCCTTCATCGCCCATCACCTGCCGTACCTCGCCACGATCGGCGCGCCGGTAATCATTAGCATCGCCGGCCAGGACTACGACGATTTTGTTGGTCTGGCGGCGCGCCTGAACGGCCTGGCTGGCATTGCCGCGCTGGAACTGAACATCTCTTGCCCCAACGTCAGCCACGGCGTCGATTTCGGCACCGATCCGGAAATGTGCCGTCGCGTCGTCCAAGGCGCTCGGGAAGCTTGCTCATACCCAGTGCTGGTCAAGCTGACGCCAAACGTGACGCGGATCGCCGACATCGCCCGGGCGGCCGAGGCCGGCGGCGCGGACGGGCTTTCCGTCATCAACACCCTGCTTGGCATGGCCGTCGATTGGCGGCGGCGGCGTCCCGTCCTCGGCAACGGGATGGGCGGCCTGAGCGGACCGGCGATCAAGCCGGTCGCCCTCCGCGCGGTCTACCAGGTTGCGTCCGCGGTCAAAATCCCGATCATCGGCGTCGGCGGCATCGCCACGATCGACGACGCCATGGAATTCCTGGTCGCCGGCGCCACAGCCATCCAAGTCGGCACTGCGAACTTCTACCGGCCGAGAGCGTCGCTAGAGATACTGGAGGCCCTGCCGGCGGCGCTCGGCGAACTGAGGGCGTCGAGCGTTCGCGAGGTCGTGGGGACGATGAAGCTGAATGTCTAATTTCTAAATCTGAATGTCGAATCAAATCCAAATGACGAAGATTGAAAGGATCGATGGCGAACGCGAGATACACTTGGTCCATTCGTCATTCATGCATTCAATTTTGATTCGACATTCAGATTTAGAAATTAGTCATTCTCCACTACTTGTACTTGGCGGCATCGAACTCAATTAACGGTCATTTCTCGAGTCAACCATGCGCGTTCTGTCCGGCATTCAGCCCACGGGTCGGTTTCATTGGGGCAATTACTTCGGGGCGATTCGCCAGTACATCGACCTGCAGCATGGCAACGAATCGTACTACTTCATTGCCAATTTGCATGCGTTGACCACGGTGCGCGATCCCAAGGTGCTGGCGCAGTATACGCTCGACGCCGCGCTCGATTTGTTGGCGCTCGGCCTGAACCCCGAACACGCCGTGCTCTTCGTGCAGTCGGACGTGCCCGAGGTTTCGGAGCTCTGCTGGCTGCTGATGACCGGCACGCCGATGGGCTTGTTGAACCGTTGCCATGCCTACAAGGACAAAGTGGCGAAAGGGCTCTCCGCGGACGCCGGCTTGTTTACGTATCCCGTGTTGATGTCGGCCGACATCCTGGCCTACGACGCCGATGTCGTCCCTGTCGGCGAAGATCAATTGCAGCACATCGAGGTCTGCCGGGACATTGCCGCGAGTTTTAATCATCATTTCGGCGAGACGTTCGTGATGCCGAAGGGAAAAATCCTGGAGGCCGCCGCCAAAGTGCCTGGCACCGACGGCGAGAAGATGTCGAAGAGCTACAACAACACGTTGGAAATCTTCGACGACCCGAAGGCGCAGAAAAAGAAAATCATGAGCATCACCACGGACTCACGGCAGATGCACGAGCCGAAAGAGCCGGACGGGGATCACCTCTATCAACTCTTTTCTCTCTTCGCCACGGACGCCGAACGCGAGGAACTCGCCGCCACGTACCGCCGCGGTGGTTTCGGCTACGGCGACGTGAAGAAACAGATCGCCGCCGCCGCCGAGAGATATTTCGCCGAACCCCGCGCTCGCCGCGCAGAGCTGGCGGCGAATCCTAAGCAGGTAGAGGCGATTTTGGCGGACGGGGCCTCGCGCGCGCGCGCGAAGGCCTTGCAAGTGCTGACACGGGCGAAAAAGGCTTGCGGCTTAATGTAGTCCCGTAGTTCAGGCATGCCCTCCAAAGCGAGAAGTCTTCGCGCCGTGCCAACGCCATCCGACATCCCAAGCCCGCGCCGGCCAATTGCCTAACGGTTCGGCGTCCTCTCTCGTCAGGCAACTTGCCGGCATCGACTCGGGATGTTGCCGCGCTTGATTTTCTCGCCGAGTTCTTTGCCTACAGCCGGGGCGCCTGACCAACGGAAGTTGACCTATTTTTGGGACTTCAGTGCATCGAGCTCGGTGGTGACGTCTTTGATTTCTTTTTCGAGATTGATGGCGTCTTGCGGGTCGTCCGGCTGGGACTTCGCGCCGGCGAGTTGTTGGCGCAGTTTTTGGAGGCGTTGCTGAAGGACGTCAATGCGCTTCTTGGCCTTTTTATCCATGATCCGTCATCCTGGCGCGTGATTGAAGGGTTTGGTAGACGCCGACCGCCTCGACGCCCTGGAGTCCGAAGCATTCCCAGAGCATCATCAGCACGTCGTTGGCGCTGCCGGAGCGCAGCGCGTGTCGGAGTTGCATTGCCTTGGTAAGAAAATCCGGCTCCTGCGTCAACCGCTCGTGGAACCGCTGCGCGCAACGCGCGGCGCGGGATTGTTCCAGTTCGAGCAGTCCGGCGAGCGTTGCGCCAGCGGCGTCGACTTCGCCGGCGACGACTTGTTGTACGAAGGATTGGAAGCTGGCCGGCGCTTCGACGGGCGCGGCATCGGCCAGATCCAAATGCGGTGACGCTGTCGACGCGACGAAGACCGGGTCGCCTGGCGACATGGTCAAGAGTTGCTGCGGACGCGTGGCGTCCTGCAGCGAGGACTCATCGCTGGCCGGGAGATTCGCCAACAGGGCGTTGACATGCACGAGCCGGGCGCCGACCTGATCGTAGATGGCTTCCAGTTCGCTGGTGTACGACATGCCCGCGGCGTCTTCGAGGATCGCCTCGTGGGATTCCACGATCCGCGAGGTGAGGCGATCGGTAAGCAGATCCCGGGCCTGCTTCAAAATCGCGAGCGCGCGGGCACGTTCATTCATACGAGACCGTCCCCCCGGATAAACTCCGGCGAAGCTCGCGCGAACGCGCCCCTCGCGTGGTCTTGGATCGACAAAACCGCCTCGTTTTAGCGTAACCGCCCGGGAGGCGATTCGCAAAGGAATCGTCGTAACAGACTGGGAATTGTATACGTGGGCAGGGCAAAAAAAACGGGCAGCCGCGCAATCGTTGTGATCGGGCTCACCCAACGTCTCCTTTCGCTCCGCGAAAGGCTCCGGACCTTTCGCGGAGCGAAAGGAGACAATGTTGCGTTGCTACTCCGCCTTAGCGCCGAAGCACCGCTTCACCGGCCGCCAGAGCAGGTTCGACGCGCAACAGGCGGTAGCTCCGTTCGGCGCCATCGGCGTCTCGGAAGCGGTACGACGTGATGGCGTGGAAATCGCGTTGGTGCGGCAAGGCGAGTGTTTGCTCAGCCAGTTCCGCAAGCGTGTCGTCGTACTGAATGCCGTCTCCGGTCGCGTCGGCGAGCAGCAGGTACGAAAAACCGGCCCGCCGCAGTTGCATCGCCAGGTCGCCGCTCGCCGAATCGTACCTGGTGCGGCGGCGATAAAGGGACTCCTGTGTGACCTCGGCGTCGAAGTAAAAGCCGCGATTGTCCTGGCTGAGGATTTTCGCGCCGCGCTCGGTGAGAATGTTCGCGAGGATTGCCGCTCGGTAGGTCGGTTCTGTACGCTCCAAGTAATGTTCGCGCGTTTCCAAGCCCACGGCGACGGCCCAGTGCTGGCGTGACCGGTACGTCGGCCACAGCGTGCCAACCGCCGTCAGCATAATGAGGGCGAAGGCGACGCCCGCCGCCGCGAATCGTGGCGTGCGGCGCAGCTCCATGCAGACCCAGACGCAGGGCGCGGCCCAGAGCGGCGCGAGTGGAAAAAGAAAACGCACGTTCTGTCGGAGCAGAAAGCAGCCAATGAAATACAGCCCGCTGATCGCAAGCAACACGCGCACGCCGCGC
>JAWXBP010000300.1 GCA_034440135.1 Planctomycetia bacterium | reverse complement strand
CGCCAATGGCAACTGCTGCGGACGCTCTCCGCGCGGCGGCTGGGCGCCAGCGTGCAAGAAATGGCCGCGGAACTCTCCGTCACGGAGAAGACCATCCGCCGCGACCTGGCCACGTTCCAGCTCGCCGGCTTCCCTCTTATCGAAACCGTGGGCGACCGCGGCCGCAAAAACTGGCGCGTCCGCACCGCCGGCGACGTGCCGGAAATCGGCTTCACCCTCGATGAAGCCCTGGCCTTGTACCTCGGCCGCCGGCTGCTCGATCCCTTGGCCGGCACCGTCGTGGGCGAGGCCGCGCAGCGGGCGTTCGCCAAAGTCCGCGCCTGCCTGGGCAAGGCCGCCCTGCAATACGTCGAACGCCTGGCCGCCCACCTGCACGTCACCCCCCTGGGCGCAGGCGACTACGCCCGCCAGCGCGAGCACCTCAACGACCTGCTCGCCGCCGTCGCCGACTCTCTGCAAACGGTGGTGTCGTATCAATCCGCCCGCGCCACAGAGCCGGTGGAGTACCAGATCAACCCGCTGGGCATCGCCCAGCATCGCGGCTCGCTGTACGTGGTGGCCTGGTCGCACGACCACGGCGAAGTGCGGACGTTCAAGCTCGACCGCATCGACGCGGTGGAAGTCAGCGGCTTGCCGTTCCAGCGTCCCGCCGGCTTCGACGTGCGGCAGTACTTGTCCGGCTCGTTCGGGGTGTTCCATGCCGCCGGCGACGTGGCGGTCCGCGTTCGCTTCGCCCCCGCCGTCGCCCGCTACGTGCAAGAAGGCCGCTGGCACGCCAGCCAGCGTCTCACTCCGCAGAAAGACGGCAGCCTGCTGGCCGACTTCCGCCTCAGCGGTTTTGAGGAGATCAAGCGTTGGCTGCTGTCATTTGGAAAACACGCAGAAGTGCTTGAACCACCGATATTACGCGAGGAACTCGAAGCCGAAATTTCCGCGATGGTTCAGTTGTATTTAGCCGAACGTGCGTGATGGTTTTGGCTCTAGGGATGCGCCACAATTTTCATCGCCTTTAGCATCGTCCTTCGTCGCAGTGGGCCGCGTGGAAACGGCTTCCTTCAAATTGGCGTTAGGACCAGGTAGATCTCCGAGTTCCAGTCGCAACTGCTCGGTTGCCTCGCACAAATCGGTAGGCAGGGGTTCATGCCATCCGACAACATGTACAACAATCTTCACCTCTCGACCTCCTGTTTCGATGTGGGCCGCTAACAACAACAGTACAGCACGGATAATTGGGCCGCGGCTCGTGAACCGCGGGAACAGCGCGCCGCTTACGCTGCTGCCTTCTTGCGGGCATTTCTTCAATAGGGCTACCCCTTGCGGCAATGCATCGCCGAGATTAACATCGGAGCGACGAGGTGTCAAGGCTGCTGCCTTGTTAAAGAGCATTCAAGATGTTGTCATCCTGCTGAATGGTCGGCTAAGAAGATTGACATCGCCCGGCTGCGCGATAAGGTGTACGGGCGTATCGTTATTTCAGAGGAATGCGAATGAGTAACGCGACGAAGAATCCGGAATCGTCCTTCGAGTCGTTCTTCCGTCAAGCCACGGGGACCGACCCCTATCCGTATCAATCGCGATTCGCCACCGCTGACGATATCCCCCATCTCATCCAAGCGCCAACCGGTGCTGGCAAGACGGCAACCGCGATTCTCGGCTGGCTCTATCGGCGTCAGCAATTTCCCGATCAAACGCCCCGGCGGCTCGTCTACTGTTTGCCGATGCGCGTCTTGGTCGAGCAGTCAGAACGAGAGGCGATGAAGTGGATTGAAAACCTCAAATTAGCTGTTCCGGTTCATGTACTCATGGGCGGAGCCGACACGGAAAAATGGTATCTACAGCCGGAAGTGCCCGCCGTGCTGATCGGCACGCAGGACATGCTTCTATCGCGGGCGCTCAATCGCGGGTACGCGGCCAGCCGATTCCACTGGCCGATTGACTTCGCGTTGCTCAATAACGACAGCCTGTGGGTGTTCGATGAGCCGCAACTCATGGCTGGGGGCGTCAGCACGTCGTCGCAACTGGCCGGATTGCGTAAATCGCTGGACGTTTACGGTAGCTGCCCTTCGGTATGGATGTCCGCCACTCTCGAGCCGGATTGGCTGGACACCATCGATTTCGCGGGGAAGTTCCCCGCCCCGCCGTTGGAGCTCACGAGCGAGGATTATGACCCGCAACGGAACCTCTACAAACGCATGACCGCCGACAAGACGTTGCGGCAAGTGGATGTGGGGTCGTCCGGCGATATGAGGGATGTCGCCAAGCGGGTTTGGGAACTGCATCAACACGGAACGCAAACACTGGTCGTCGTTAATGTGGTCGAGCGGGCGAAGGCCGTGTACCGGGCATTGCAGTCCCTTCGGAAGAAGTCCGAGGCGCCCGCGCTTTTGCTGGTTCACTCCCGCTTCCGGCCGCACGAGCGAAAGCGGCTCAACGACGAGCTGCAGCGCAAGGATGCGGGCAACCGCATCATCGTCGCCACGCAGGTGGTAGAAGCCGGAGTGGACATCTCCGCCCGCACATTGATTACGGAGCTGGCGCCCTGGGCCAGCATCGTGCAACGCGCGGGGCGCTGCAATCGCACCGGCGACGATGGGCCGGGCACGGTGTACTGGATCGACCTCAACGAAAAGCTCGCGCTCCCCTATGAGGCGACAGATATCGACTTCGCCCGGCAGAAAGTGAAGAAGCTCGAAGGGCAGGACGTTTCGCCGCGGGCGTTAGAGGAATTCAAGAAGGCCGAAAACCTGAAGCTGCCATTCGAGCATAAGCACGTCCTCCGTCGCCGCGACCTGCTAGACCTCTTCGACACTTCGCCAGACCTTTCGGGCAACGACATTGACATCGCCCGCTTCGTGCGGAGCGACGATCCGGACACCGACGTGCAAGTCTTCTGGCGTGAGTGGAGCGGCGATGCGCCCCCGCCGGAAGAGCCGCGACCGGCGCGGGCGGAACTCTGCTCGGTCCCCATTATGTCCGCCAAAAAGTTCCTCGAAACGCTCGACGACAAACGGGGGGAAGGGTACATCTGGGACCACCTCAGCGAGGAGTGGGTGCCGGTCGCTCCCAGGCAAGTGCGGCCGGGAATGGTGATCATGCTGCCGACGACGGCCGGGGGTTACGCGGCGGCGTCAAACTCTTCTCCCGAGGCCTCGGAAGTCGGTTGGGATCCGACGTCGATGGCGGCCGTGGAATCGCTTAGGCCCGCTAACGCGCCGCCGGAGGACAGTGCGAAATCCGATCCCGAGTCCGTCCATCAACTGCCCAATCCGCTGAGCGTCGCCCAACATACGAACAACGTATGTGCGGAATTGGAGCTAGTCCTGGCTTCGCTGCCAGCAATTGACGCATTCGACGGGCACCTTGCGAAGGCCGCGCGCTGGCACGACGCCGGCAAGGCGCACGCGACATTCCAAGAGGCGGTGCGCAAGGTGAACCCGTCGCTCGACGCCGAAACGCTCTGGGCCAAATCGGGAAAGAAAGGCAAGCTGGCCTACCGTCCGCCGTACTTTCGCCACGAGTTGGCGTCCGCCTTGGCGGCTCTACGGCACGGACTGGCGTTCGAGGCGGCGTATTTGATCGCCGCCCATCACGGAAAGGTGCGATTGAGCATTCGCAGCTTGCCGGACGAAGAATTGCCGGACGACGGCAGACTGTTCGCCTTGGGCGTCGGCGATGGCGATACGCTGCCGGAAGTCGATCTGGGGGACGAATCCTGCCCCGCCACGGAACTCGACCTCACGCCGATGCGGCTGGGCGGAGAGTCCAGTTGGACCGGGCGGGCGCTGAAGCTCCTGGCCGAACTGGGGCCGTTCCGTCTGGCGTACTTGGAAACACTGTTGCGAACGGCCGACGTACGCGCCAGCCGAAAGGAGGCCGGTCATGCCTGAGATTCCCATGCCGGGCTGCACGCCCGAGCCGCTGATGAGTTACCTCAAGGCGCTCGGCGTCTTCCGGTTGGTGGCGGAGCAAGCGGATCCCGATGCGCGGCTGTCTTGGCGCGGAGGCATCGCCGTTTTGCACACGAGTCTCCATCGCGATCGGCTGGAGCGGTTCTTTCTGGAGGAGTATCGGCCGACGCCGATTAGCAGTCCCTGGAACGGCGGGAGCGGCTTTTACCGCACTTGGGACTCAAAGGCGCTGAGATTTCGCAGCCGGGAAGCGGTAGACCACGTCTCGTTCGTGCAGCAATCGACGTCGGAACGATTGCTGCCGTATCGAGAAGCCCTCTCACATGTTCAAGCGGCGCTCAATCAGTATGCCCGGCCGATCGATGTTCGCTCGATGCCCGAGAAGGAGCGGAAGGCAACTCTTCTGTTGGATGAATCCTCGGGAATTCTCGATGCGGACCAACCGGGACTATTGCCGTATCTTCGCGCGACGTTGCCAGACGAATCTGTCTGTTGGCTGGATACTGCGTTGTTGCTTCAGACCGAGGACACTCGCGCTGCTCCATTGTTCATTTCTGGCGGGAACGATGGTAACTTTGATTTTTCGGTGACGTTTATTGGTTCACTTCGAAAGGTCTTTGCCGAGCCGAAGCGTTCCGTCGGCTGGTTGAAGTCGTCTGTCTTTGCGGACGGAGGCGAGCCGTTGGACGCTGGAACCGCTGGGCACTTCAACCCAGCGGGTTTGGGAGGCCCCAACGGCGGTCAAGGTTTCGTTGGCACGGGCGGGGTCAATCCATGGGACTTCGTCTTCATGATGGAAGGCGCGGTCATGATGGCCGGCGCCGTGTCGAGGCGATTTGGTACGCAGACTGGCGATCGATCTTCCTTCCCGTTCTGTGTTTCTCCGGTTGCCATAGGATTTGGCTCCGCAGACAAGAGCGACGAATCGAGCGATAGCTGTCGAACTGAGTTGTGGTTGCCGCAATGGTCCAACGCATCGACTCTAGCGGAATTGCGTTACCTATTCGCCGAGGGTCGCGCGCAGTTTGGACGTGGACAGGCTCGAAATGCAGTTCAGTTTGCGCTGGCGACTTGCATGCTCGGTGTCAATCGCGGCATAGATTCGTTCGTCCGCTTCAGCTTTTTAAGGCGATTTGGCAAGATGTTCCTTGCTGTGCCACTTGGACGAATTCCGGTGACGCCGCGTCCGACGAGGCAACTCCTGGACGATCCGCAGCTCGTCAACTGGATTGACCGCCTCCGGTTGGCGTGTCGTGATAACGACAAGACTCCGGCACGCTTCCAAGCCGCGCTGCGGGACATCGACCAGACGATATTCGCGTTCGCCAACCGAAGCGCGCCGGGCGGCGACGCGAAGTACCTGCTCGACGTCCTACGGGCAGTGGGCCGCGCCGAGCGGACTTTCGCCACCGAGGGCTTGAGTTGGTTGAAGGACAAGACTTACGGTTGGAAAGTCAGACCGCTGTTCGGTCTGTTGTCGCAGTGGCTCGACCAGCTAGTGGACCAAGGTGCGGAGTTTCGGCTCGCCGCCAGTTTGGCAGGCATCCGCCCATCGCGCGATGGGGCCGTCCGTTCGCTGCGGGCATTCTTGGAGCCGGTCGAAGTCACGAAATACGTGAACTGGTCGCCCGGCAGCACAACCGCCGTCTGGTCGCATCGCCCGCTGGCGGCCAACCTCGCCGCAGTCTTCCGTCGCCGGCAAATGGAGGCTTTCCGGGCGGGAGAGTCCGGCGTGCCGCTGGACTCGCTCCGCTGGGCGCGGCTCGAGGACGTTCTCGCGTTTCTCAACGAACAGACCGACGACGAAGTACTGGCGGATCTGATCTGGGGACTGATCGCGGTCAAACCGGACGCGCAGGAACCCTT
>JAWXBP010000299.1 GCA_034440135.1 Planctomycetia bacterium | reverse complement strand
TGCCGCTGCCGTCCAGAGCCACGCTTTGCGCCGCGGAAAAACCAGTCGTGGAACCAACCGTCCGGCTGACGAACGGACTGACCCAACCAAACTTGCCCGCGGCATCGAGCTTGAGCACGAAGGCAGCAGCGCTAGGGCCGCTGGATACGTATTTCGACTTCGAACTTGGGTCGAAATCCACCGTTCCGTCGAACGAACCGACAACGAAGACGGTGCCCGACGCACTCACCGTCAGGTCGGCCGAGGCCGAACGCGTAGCCACGGACTTCGACCAGACGACGGCGCCGGTCGGGCTGTATTTCACGACGTCGAGGGAATCGGCGTACCGAACGTCAAGGGCGTAGACATTGCCTGCCGCGTCAACATAGATGCCATGGCGCCGTCGTTGCCCGAGGCGCCCCAGCGCTTGGCCCACAACGGCAACTCTGGCCAAGCGGCGACCATTGCCGCCGGTGATCGAATAGGCTGCAACCCGATCTAATGTGCAGAGTTCAATCTAACGCTCAGCGAGGGGGGGACGACGCCAGCGTACGCCGCCCCCTCCGGTTGCCGGCGCTATTTGTAGCTCGCGCCAATCGTCTTGACGGCGGTTTCGAAGTTCTTGATTTTCGTGATCAAGTCTTTCACGGAGATGGTGTCGGAAACGTCGACGCGGGCCGAGTAGTCGTCCAACGAGCGAATGAAGGCCTTCGGGTCCGTCAAATTGCTGACGTCGGCGCCCAGCTTTTCCAAGTTGATATATCCGCCGAGCGCCGTGGTCAGTTTCCGCGCCGCTTCCTCGGAATTCATCAGCTTGTTGTAGTTGGCGACTGACACTTTGAGCAATTTGCTGTCCTTGGCGAGCTTCTGAGCGACCGCGTTCAGCTGAGCCCCCGCCGCTTTCGCATTCGCCAGCGCGGCCTTGACGTCGGCCTTGTAGGTGGCGAGCACCTTGTCGATCATGTTCTGTTTGATGTCCTTGCCCGTCGGCGTTGAGGCCGATGCCAGGGCCGATTCAAAATACGCTTCGTACTTCTTCAGACTTTGACGCAGTGACGAAAGCGCCTTGGACATGACCGTCACGACGCTCTTGTCCCCGCCGGTCTCCACCGACTTCTCCGCCTTGAGCGTCCCGAGGTACGTATCCGACGCGGACTTGAGCTTGACCGCCGCAGCCTTCAACTTCACCGCGTCCACGGTCTTGGCCTCGGCCAGGGCGTCGCATTCCTTCAGGTATTTGTCGACGTTCGTCGACTCGTGGAAGAAAATCAGGAAGGACTTCGCGGGCTTGTGCTTGCCCGTCAAGATTTCGAAGCGCTTCTTCGCCGTCTTCCAATCATCGCTCATCTTCCCCATGGCGTGACACTCTTTCAGGATGGAGTTGAAACAAAGTAAGTAGCCCGATCGCCGTCGTCGCACCATCGAATGCAAGCGTTTTGGGAATGCACATTCGAGACCGGCGGACGGCGGCAATTAACAAATCGAAGTCGCGCAATGCTGGCCAACTTGAGTTGCAACGCATCGGTCAAGTCGAACGCCGAAATTATCGACGGCTGCGGCAACCGATGCAAGCGACGAGCCACTTGCTTTGGCCAATTCTTCACCTGGGACGGGCAGTGCGGCTGCGCAGTCCGGACGTGACGTCCGCCACCACCAACGGCGCGGCGCTACGCTGGGAATGTGCCGACTATTTATCGCGCCGGCCCACCAATGCATGCAAGCGGCCTGGACAAGCCATTTCAAGTATCCGTGAATGAAAGTATCTTCTCGAATACGTGGAACGGCCCAATTCTCGCGATTTCCGATTGCGTCCCGGTCGACGTTCCATCGAGAATACGCGCCATGATTTCGCGGCATCCCTTCGATCGTACCGGTCAGATCGATGCCATGCTCTCACATTTCGCGAACCAAGTACCGATCAAGCCGCGGACATGAAACCTATTCGATCGATTGCCGAGCTGGACGACGTGCTCAGTGTTCCCACGCCCGGAGTCTTGGATACGCTCGGTTCCGTGCCGGGAGATGTCCTTGTGCTGGGGGCGGGTGGAAAACTGGGGCCAACGCTGGCTAGGATGGTTCGACGCGGCCTAAATGAAATCGGAGCTACTTCGCGACGCGTTGTGGCCGTCTCGCGCTATTCCATCGCAGCGGCATCGGCCACGTTGCGACAAGCGGGCGTGGAAACGATCTCCTGTGATCTGGCGAGCCGAGCCGCCCTCGCGGGCCTGCCGGACTTCGCGAACGTGCTCTACCTGGTGGGGCAGAAATTCGGCACGCACGAATCGCCGGAAAAAACGTGGTTCATCAATACGATCGTGCCAGCCTTGATCGCGGACCGATTCCCGAACTCCCGCATCGTCGCCTTGTCGACAGGGTGCGTCTATGCGTTGGCTGCGATCGACGGGCCGGGCTCCAGCGAAGGCGATCCGCTGGGACCGCCCGGCGAATACGCGAATTCCTGCGTGGCGCGCGAGCGCGTGTTCGAACACTACGCGAAGGTCAACCAGACGCCGATGGTTTTCGTGCGCCTGTGCTATGCCATCGATTTGCGCTACGGGGTGCTTTTGGATCTGGCAAAGAATATCTGGCGCCGACAGCCGATCGATGTGAGCATGGGAGCAACGCACGTCATTTGGCAGGGCGACGCGAATGCGCGGATCATTCAATGCCTGGCGCGAACGTCCGTTCCTCCCGCGATCGTCAACGTCACCGGTCGTGAGCGACTTTCGATTCGTAGCCTAGCCATTCGACTCGGCGAACTCTTGACGCGCGAAGTGCAGTTCACAGGAGAGGAAGGGACCACCGCTTGGGTCTGGAATGCCGAGCGTTCGTACGACTGGTTCGGATCGCCCAACGTCTCGGTTGATGAGATGCTCCGCGCCACCGCCGAGTGGGTCTTGCTAGGCGGAGAAACGCTGGATCGCCCGACCCATTTCGAGGCGCGCGATGGCCAATTCTGATTTTCGCGCTTTGCTCAACCGCGGCGTTGCCATCCCCGCACATCCGCTGGCGCTGGACTCCCAACGCCGTCTGGACGAACGCCATCAACGAGCGTTGACGCGATATTACCTCGCGGCCGGCGTCGGCGGACTGGCGGTCGGAGTCCATACGACGCAATTCGCCATTCGTGAGCCCAGCATCGGCCTGCTCGAACCCGTGCTGGCGTTAGCCGCCGAGGAAATGCGTCGCTCCCCACAACCGCTCGTGGACATTGCCGGAATCTGTGGCCTGACGCACCAAGCCGTGGCGGAAGCGGGGCTCGCCACTTCGCTGGGATATGACGCGGGACTGTTGAGCCTGTCTGCCTGGCGCGCGGCGGATGAGGCGTCGCTGATCGATCATTGCCGCGCGGTCGCCGACGTCATCCCCATCGTCGGGTTCTATTTGCAACCCAGTGTGGGTGGGCGCGTGCTTTCCTATTCGTTCTGGCGCCGATTCGTGGAAATTGACGCCGTCGTCGCCATCAAGATCGCGCCGTTCAATCGCTACCAAACGCTCGACGTCGTACGGGCCGTGATTGCCGCGGGCCGCGACGACATCGCCCTTTACACGGGCAACGATGACAATATCGTCTCCGACTTGATTACTCCGTTTGAGTTCAACGGACGCCAGCGGCGCATCGTAGGTGGCTTGCTCGGCCAGTGGTCTGTCGGAACGCGGCGCGCCGTCGAGCTGCTCGAACGCTGCCAGCGCGAGCCCGCCTCGCCCGACCTGCTGCGTTTAGGCGTGGAACTCACAGACTTCAACGCCGCTTGTTTTGACGCCGCCAACGGATTTCAAGGCTGCATTGCGGGAATGCATGAGGTGCTGCGGCGCCAAGGACTGCTCTTAGGCAACTGGTGCTTGGACGAACACGAATTACTGGGGCCGGGCCAGCTGGCGGAGATCGAGCGTGTGCTACGCACCTATCCCCATTTGAATGACGACCAGTTCGTGGCCGAGCAAATCGACGACTGGCTGCGTCCCTAGTTTCGATCGTCAATGCAGAAATGCTCGTCGCAGCCGCCCGATTTTCAATCAAGCTGTTCGACACCACACGTCAATGCCGGTTATGCTATTCGCTAGTTCAGTACCACTCCAACTCCACAATCGGACTGGGTGCCACCGATGCGCGAGCTTGTGCGAAATTGTGTATGTTTTGTCCTGGTCGTATTCGCTGCGCTGCTGTATTCAGAATGCGTCGGAAGCGCTGCGGAGCCTCACTCGGCGAAAGCAGAGAAAGCTAATTTCAGCGCCAAGGTACGGATTGGTTCAACACAGCCAAAGAACCGGACGATCGACTACAACCTTAGCCCGGCAGACGCCCTGGCGCGCGTCGATGAGTCGCTGATCGAGTTGGTCCGACTTGTCGACAAGGCCGGCAACGCTGGCTGTGACGTCGTGACCTTCCCGGAAGATACGCTGGGACTTGGTAAGTGGGAGGCGGCGAACCACGCCGTTCTGCAAGATGTGCTGCCGGAGGCCATCGACCGCATG
Organism: Planctomycetia bacterium; assembly: GCA_034440135.1. Taxonomy (NCBI): domain Bacteria; kingdom Pseudomonadati; phylum Planctomycetota; class Planctomycetia; species Planctomycetia bacterium. The sequence continues at coordinate 5,310 of JAWXBP010000299.1, read as the reverse complement.
CTGAAGCGACTGGGCGCCGCGGCGTCTCAGCATCAGATGTATCTGGTTTGCTGCAACGATACGGTTGAAGCGGACGGCGCGCTGCGGAACACGGCGTTCTTTCTGGGCCGCGATGGACGGGAGATTGGACGATATAACAAAGTGCAGCCGACGCTCCACGAGAATCGGAAGCCGGGCCACACTTTCCCGGTATTTCCAACGCCTGATTTGGGTGGCGTCGGCATGTTGATTTGCTACGACATGGTGTTTCCAGAATCCGTACGTTGCCTGGCGTTGGGAGGCGCGGACATCGTATTCGTGTCGACGCTCGGCGGGGCTGCGATCGGAGATGATGACATCAGTCGGGCCGCATCCCGGACGCGGGCAGTAGATAACTTTGTCTATCTCGTCGTGTCCTGGCGAGAGAGTGGTTCGATGATTATTTCGCCGCAAGGCACGATTCTGGCGGAAGTGAATGGCCCCGACGAGGTTGTCATTGCGGATATTGACCCATTCGGCGGACGCGAAGGCGGTGACGCGTTCAACCAGCAACAGGACATGCGCGCCCGATTGTTTCGCGAACGCAATCCAGCGGCCTACGGACTGCTTATCGATCCGAATCCGCCTGTGCTGAGTAAGCTTCCGGCGTCGATCTCTCGCCCGGAGGCAGCGCGCATTTTCGAGCAAGCATTGACTATCGGAGAAGGGGAGTTTCAAGCGGCCGCTTCGCTCGCCGCGGCCGAGAAGAGCGAGGAGGCCATTGCGGCCTTTGAGAGGTTGCGTGCCGTCTATCCTGGAACCTGGATCGATCGGGTCGCACGCGAGCGTATCGAGGAATTGCGACAGCGCGACACGAAGTGACTGGTTCGCTCGCCGCCGGAAGTCGACGCGACCTCGTGGCACAATCGCGAGTTCCGAGTGGATGGGTAGCTCAAGTACGCATTACCCATTCGCTCCGAACACGACGATCAGCACTGCTCCGCCAACCATGATGAGCGTGCCGAGCAGCCGCTTTCGGATGTTCCGCTCCTGAAAATAACGGTAGCCCAAAAAAAACGCTCAGCAGCGTGGATAACTGAAATAAGGCGAGCGAATAGCCCACCTGAAGTTTTCCAAATGTGTCGAGCGTCGCGAATTGCATCAGCCCGGTGGCGGCCGCAAGCCAGAGGTACGTCGGCCAGTCCTTTCGGAAGATCGTCCCCTCCTCGCGCAGGCGCCCTCGCAATAGCAATCCCGACGCGAGCGCCGCGATCGGCACTCCAAGCCCGCACCAGACCACGAATGTCGTCAGCGGCGTCGACACTATCAGGGCTCGCTTGAGAAAGATCGCTTCCGTGGCGGAAAGCCCTAGGGCGGCAAATCGCAGTTGCACTCCCCGCTCGTGAAGGAACTGAATGAACGCGTTACGGCGAGGCTGGTTCTCGTCTCGATCCACCACGAAATAGCTTCCGGCGACAATGAGCAGCACGCCCAGCACACCTGTTGGCGTCGGAATCTCATGCACCAAAAAGATACCAAGGACCAGACTGATCACGGATTTGTACGCGTTGATCGGTCCAAGCACCGTTAGGTCGCTCGTTCGCAGGGCAGCGACGAGCAAGGCATTGCCTGCCACGGCAAGGAATGCGGCGGCTATGATGTTCGCCCAGTAGGCCGCTCCGCCGCCAAGTTCCAACGGCGACAGAAGTAGGGGTACGCAAACGAGCGTCAACAGGGCGTGCGTTACCGCGATGACGAAGATGGGATGATCGCTGAGCGAGTCGCTTCTGAAATACGTTCGAGACGGGATTGGCGATAATCCTCGCCGCCACAAACAACCAAGTGAGCATCAGCGTTCACTTCCAGTGCTACTGCGGCGTTCATGATTGACGAGTATACTCTCACCGAACGTGCGACTTGGCCGCGATGCGTTCGTACTCCTGCTGAACGGATTCCGTGCCATAAGCGCGTTCGAGCTGGCGTACGCAGAAGTGGGCCTCGGCCGTGTTCTGAAAGTGATCCATAAACAGCGCGTTGATCAAGCCGCCGCCGATCGCGCCGACAATCGGGACGGCCTGCGCCGCGACTTTCTCCGAGACAGCCACGCCGAAGCGTGATGCGATGGTCGAGACCAGACGCGTCAATGCGGTGCCGCTTCCCGATGCGGTTCCTTTAGTCAGCATCTCCGCCGCAGCGGTAACCTGTTGCGCCATGCTAGCGCGTGCGATGAAATAGGCGGCGCGAACGGACTCTTGGCCGGTTTGCGCCTCATCGCGACCACTGTTCATTGCTTCCTGCTTGCCGGCGCTGCCCAGGGCGAAAACTTCCAAGCAGGCGAGTTGCACAGCCGGATCGGAAAGATTCTCTCCTTTGGATCGAGCGATGTCGGCGATCGATCGCATGATGATGACCGTCGTCACCGGAAGTTCGGCAAATAGCGCCGGCGCTCCGAACAGGCCGCCGGTGACTCCGCTGAGCGTGGCTACCACTTTGTGCGAGAGATTCCACGGCGCCTTCACCGTCTCGTCGTTCAACGTTTTCACTGCCACGTTCAAGGCCCGGGTAAGCGCCTCCTCCGTGACGCGGTCGACCTGTTTTTGAATAGCGGGCGGCAACCAAGTCAGCAGCTTTTCCAGCGGCATCCCCACGGCCGCCGCCAACTTCGCGGCCAAGCTTGGATGTTCCAACTGCGAAACCGCCGCGGCGAGACTCGCGAGGTCTTTCTCGCTCAATGCAGACATGTTGGGCTTTCCGAGTCGAGTGACGCCATGCTGCATAGCGCGATTGATGCTAATTCTCGTCGACCAGCCACGCCTGAAGCTCGGCAACCTCTTCCGGCGTCAGCCGTTCATCCGGAGGCATATAGCCGAAGTCGACGAGCACCCGGAAGGTATGGGATTGTAGTTAATAGAGCGGCGCGCGAATACCGTCCTTCTCATGACTTGCCGTACATGCGTGCGGCGGCAGTTGGAAGACCGGCGATGTCCAGCGCTTGTTGAGTTTCTCGGCGCCGACAGTCGAGACCTCGGCGATAAACTTCTCGCGCGTGAACCAGGAAAGATCGAGCGGCGGTTCCAGCAACAGTCCGGTGCCAATCGACCGCGCCGGCTGGATCGGCTTCGGTTCGTGCGCGGCGTGGGAGGCCGCGGCATTTGGAGGTTCGCCACCTTGCATCGGGAGCGCAAGCAGCCCGAGGAACATCAACGAGGCAACGCTAACACAATTCTGTTTCATCGTCTTGATTGCGCGGCAGGACATCATACGAGAATGAACTCGTTGCGAAATCGATTCGGGATTCGATGGATGCGGAGGTCGGCTGTCCTGTATTGTACTACAATCGACCGCTTCGCCAGTGCGGCGAACTTCGGGCCCGGGCAACAAGAAAAGCCGCTGACCCGGCGATTTGCTGGGCCAGCGGCTTGGCGTAAATGGCAGGCTACATGACGTTCGCCATCCGTCGGGCGCGCTTCGGGGCTGGGGTTTCCAAGGAGCCGAACAGCGCATCGAAAACGTGATCGGCGGCGAGCGACCGGGCCGTCGATGCTCTTGCTGGTTGTTCGTCGAGTGTGAGCAATTCTTGGCTCACGAGCGCCGACCATACCTTGCAGGTCGCTGTTGCAAGGGCCAAGGTTGACTGCAATCGCTGCTGCTTGGCTGCCGCATGTGCGCGATGTAACGCCGAGGTAGGGGAAGACTTGGTAGTCGCGCTATTGACAATCCAGAGCGTACTGGGGCTACTTGGATCGAGCGTGATGCCGCTCGGGCTCGTCAGCAATAGGTCACATGCCGTTGGAACGGTTGTAGTCGGCGTCGCGAAATACCCAGTACGGGGCCTTGCCAACGACGTAATAGTCGACCGTCTGAGGCGCGGGGGGCCGATCGAGCGTCAGCTTGACGCTGAACTTGCGCGGACCTTCCACAGCGGGCTCGGCGACAATTTCGTAGGCGCGGAGCTTGGCGCCTTTTCTCCAAATGGAGTCTTCGATGCGGACTTCGATTTCGCCGACGTGAATCGGGTCCGGTTTCTGGCCGGCCTTCCAGGCGTCGAGTGCCGCGACAAGTGATTGTCGCGCCGCTTCGGTTTCGGGAATGTAATCGGCTTCACTCGCGCCGCCGCACCCACCGAGGAAGACAAGCAAACTCACGGCGAGCAACTGGCGGCATGCAACAAATCTGTTCATGGGACGTCCTCCGTCGATATCAATACTAGCTCCGAATCTGACCTCGCGCTGATCGACTTTGTGGGGGCGTCTGTTGTCGCCAGGGCGTGCAAGCGTTTCCAGCGAACACGGCGGATGTGATAGAACAGCACGGGCAGGAACAGGTCAATGACTTCATCGGCCACCAGGATTCCCCCGAGCACCGGTGCGACCATGGGACGGATCACATCCGCGCCCGGGCCGACAGCCCACAGCAGCGGCGCGAGACCGAGGATTGTCGTGCCTTCGGTGAGCAACTTCGGGCGCAGACGATGTACAGCGCCTTGCAATACGGCTTCGCGGAGTTGAGCCAACGTCATGTGTTCCAACCCGCCGGCGCGCTCGACTGCTTCACGAAGGTAGACCAGCATGATCGCGGCGGTGGCTGTGGCCATGCCGAAACACGCGATGTAGCCAATCCAGACGGTGACTGAGAATTCGTAGCCGAAGAGCCACTGAAACAGGACGCCGCCAGCCAACGCACCTGGGGCCGCGAGCAGAATCACGAGCGCGTCGGCCCAATCGCGATAAGTCCAGTAGAGCAACCCGAAAATTGCCGCCAAGACCAGCGGGCCGAGCCAGGCTAACAAGTGAACGGCGCGAAGTTCATGTTCATAACGGCCGGTCCATTCCAGATGAGTGCCGGAAGGGAGCGTCACGGTGTCGGCTGCGGCGCGCGCCTCCGTAAGAAACTCACCGAGATTGCGTCCGCGCACATTCAATCGAACGTAGTTGCGGAGTAGGCCGTTCTCGCTCTTGATCGTGGCCGGGCCTTCGGCGATCTCAATGCTCGCGACATCGCCGAGTGCAACATGGCGTGCTGGTGTGGAATCCGTCGATTCACCGCCCTGAACACACACCGGCAGTCGCGCTAGGGACTCCGTGTCTGCACGGGCGGAGCGGGCATACCGAACCGTTAGTGGATAGGAAATGCGCCCGTCACGAAGCGCGCCGACGATGCGACCAGCGAGCGCCGTTTCGATGACTTCATTTACCGCAGCGATGGTTAGTCCATGTTCCGCGGCGCGATCACGATCGACTTCAATCTCGAGATATGCCTTGCCGCGAATCGGATCGGCGACGACGTTCACGGCACCGGGCACCTTGCACACGGCTTTCGCGACACGTTGCGAGGCGTCGACGACGTCGTCGA
>JAWXBP010000298.1 GCA_034440135.1 Planctomycetia bacterium | reverse complement strand
GTCGCGGAGCGCCTGTTCGCCGGTCGAGAGGGCGTGAGCGACCGCTTCGTAGCCGAATTCCGGATCGCCGAGTCGGCCGGCGATCCAGGTTGCGGTGAAGCCCGGTTCGTCGCGTTCGATCAGGGTCAGGGCCAACCGTCTGGGCCGACCGGCACGCCGCGCGTCGCCCGCATACGCCTCCCAATAGGGCCGCAGCCGGGCGACCCCGTCTCGTTCCCCTTCGCGGAGCACGATTTCATCGAACACGGTTCGATACCAATTGGCCGCAACGACGTTGCGCGTATCCATGGCCACGAGCAAGGGAGGCAGGATTTCGGCGCCGTGTTGGGCCAAGGCGTCGCGAGCCGCGCGGGCTTCGCCGGACCCGCTTCCCGAAGGTCCTACACGGGCGATCACCCCGATGGACTGGGCAACGGCAGGCTCGGCTACGGCCGGATCCGCGGCCGCCGGCGACGGCGCCGCGGCGGGCACCGCGCGCACCGCCGACGATAGAATCGCCCACGACAGAATCGCCCACGCGATTAGATACGTTCTCAAGCCGTCAACGAGCCGCTTCATTCTGGCACTCCCCATTCGGCGGACGGCGTGTCGCTTCCGCCGGCCGGAGCATTGTAAACCGCCGGGCGGGGCCGTGCGCACGACGATGCCGGGACGGTCCCGCCGTGAAATTCTATAATTTCCACGAGCGAGAGTCGGCGTTTCACGACGGGGGCGCCACGCCCGCAACGACGGGCCGTGCAGATCTGCTATTCTGAGCGGAAGCCGTTAATTCACTCTGTTCGCAAAGGCGGTAACCGTGCGACGACTCCCCTCGATCATCCTGGTTGTTTTGTTGTCACGCCTGGCGGCGGCGGCCGACACTTGGCCGCAGATGCTCGGCGGCCCGCTGCGATCGGGCGGCGCCCTGCAGGCGACCCTCGAACCGGGAATTGGTCTGGTCGGCCTCGGTTTGATTGGTACGGTGCCGCTCACCGACGGTTTGTACGCCTCGCCGGTGGTGGCCGACGGCACGGTCTACGTCGTCGACGGCTCGGGCACCGTGGCGGCAATCGACGCGGCGACGCTGGAGTTGCGCTGGAAATTCGCGACCCGCGGCGGAGCCGGGAATTGCAATAACACTTCGGCCCCGGCCGTCGTCGGCAAGTATCTGCACGTCGGCACGATGGCCGGTTTCTATTACGTGTTCGATCGCTCCAGCGGCGCCGTCGTGCGTGAGATCGACTGCCGAGAACCGATCTTCGCGGCCCCGGTGGTCGGCGCCGACCGTGTTTACTTCACGACGCTCGGGGCCCGCGTGTTCGCCGTCGAGCCGGACGGCAAGTCGGTGTGGAACTGGGATTTCGTGAAAGAGGTGGTCGGCTTCGACGGCGATCGCTGGAGCGGAGAAGCCTGGCTCGCCTTTCGCGGCGATCGCGTGACATGGCGCGACCATTTCGTCAGTTCACGCGACATCGCGCTGATCGGAAAAACGCTGGTCATACCGGCGGGGGGGCGAACCGTGTTCCTAGACGACGCCGGCGACAAACCGCAATTGCTGGCCGTCGGCGAGATTCCGGACTACGCCGGCTCCGAATACCCGGCGACGTTCGGGCAAAGCGCCGATGAAGCCGGCAACGTCTACGTGCAATGGCATCGTCGCGACAACGCGGGGCGCGTCGAGATCATGCGCTTGGAGAACGGCAAACTCAAATACGACTTCGTTCCCGGTACCGAAACGGCGATTCACCTCCCCGGCTTGCTCAGCTTCGCGTCGGTGGCCGTTCGGGGCGACGACGTCTATCGCGTAAGGCCCGAGCAGGGCTTAGGGCTCTGCCGTCACACGAAAGGGGAAGCGAAGCCGGTCGTGTTGTGCGAGGCCCCCTCGATCTGTCCGCCGGTGCTTACGCGGGAGCATGCGATCTACGGCGGCCTCGACGGCAAGTTGTACGTCGTGCCGCTCTCCTCGACCGGAAAGACCCTGGCGTTGCCGACCGCTTTTGAGGCGGCGATCACGGCTCCCGTCGCCGTGGCCGATGGCCGAATTTACGCCGCCTGCGAAGACGGATATCTCTACGTGTTCGGCTCCGGCGGCGCTGCGCCGTTGCCGACGAAGGACTTGGAAGTTTGGAAGATCCGCAGTCCGTTGGCCGGACCGTGGGCCGACCCCAAGTTCGACTGGTACACCAACTACGGCGACTTCGGCGGCACCAATGCGAACGAGCAGGGCTTGAAGCCGCCGCTCCGGATGCGCTGGGCCCGGCGTTTGGAAGGGACCGTGAAGCATGCCCCGGTTTGCGGCGGCGGGCGGCTCTACACGCATACGGCCGAGGGGCAGATCATCGCCGTCGAACAAGACACGGGCCGGATGCTCTGGCGTCGTTACCGGCCCGACGTTTACCTCTCGTTCACCTCGCCGCTGTACTATCAGGAGAAGCTGCTGGTGCCGCAGGCCGGCATCAAGCAGTCGCAAATGCGCTGCTTCGACGCCGCAACCGGCCGCTTTGTCTGGGAGGCGCCGTTCAGCGGTTCGCCCAGTTGGAGCCGGCAGTTTCCGCCGCTGGTGCACGGCAAACTCGCCATCTACGCCTCGGGCTCGGGCGCCTACGCCGCGCAAGGAACCGAGAAGCCTTACACCTTCAAAGGAACGCCCGAGCCGCGGGCGGACGGCGCCGAGGTGATGAGTTGGATCTACTCGAACGACAACCCGTACTATCCCCAGGACCATCATCCGTTGATTTGGGCGTGGGACTTGGACACGGGCAAACTGGTCTGGCAAAAGGACTTCTACGAGTACGGTCGCGGCGGCAACGACTGCGGCATTTGCTTGCTCGACGGCAAGCTCTATTACTCGACCTTCTTCGGCTACGACGCCGATAAGCGCAAACGCCGCGGCTTGCCGGCGGAGAACAACGGACTGACGGCCGAGCTCGATCCGGCGACCGGTAACGTCGAGTGGCTGACGAAGAAGTACTACGTCACGGCGAAGTGCACGCTCAGCGCCCGCGACGGCCGGATCTACATCGGCGGCTACAATCCGGCCGACCTTACGACGAAAGACCGCTTCGTGTGGTGTCTCGATGCGAAGAACGGCGAACTGGTGTGGAAGTCGGAGCCGGTGACGTCGGCCCTGAACGTCGTGACGGTCGGCCCCGAGTTCATCTTCTCGAACGCGCTCAGAGGTCGCGGCAACGTGTTCGATCGCCAGACCGGGAAACTGGTCGGCGGCGTCGGCCACAACTACGCCTGCTGCCGGTTCACGATGTCGAGTTCGTACATCCTCGGGGCCAACATGGACATGATCGATCTGGCGCAGGGCGGCAAGCTCGTGTCGACGGGGCCGGCCGTCGACTCGCGAGAGTGCCTGGGGGCCGTCGTCTCGAACGGCCGCATCTTCTATTTCTCTCAAGCCAGCGGCTTCGTCGTGTCGCAGACCTACGGTCCCGACTCGAAGAACCTGCCGCCGGTTTGGGACCAACGCTGAGTTCGGGCTCCGCGCCGGGCGGCGTCACGATCGGCGGTTTGTTTCCCCGCAGTTCATTTGACTTCAGCTCATTTGCCCTCTGCGGCCCAGGCCTTCATCTGCCGGATGTTCGTCTCGGTGACCGTCCGTTGGGCCTCGGTTCTCTTTTCCGCCAGATAGACCCGCATGTCGCTATCGTACCTGGCCTCCGATTCCGACTTGGCGCCCCGATCGCCGGTTTCCGTCACCCAGCGATCGAGCCGAGCCCGCAAGGTCTCGAGCGTCGCGCGGTGCTGCGGATCGTCGGCCAGGTTTCGCGTCTCGAACGGGTCGGCCGCCAGATCGTACAGTTCCTCGGCCGGCCGCGTCGGGGCGAACAGCAGCTTTTCCTGCATGGCGTCAAGTTTTTGCTCGGCGTGCAACTCGCGCAAGCGAGCGACGATCGACTTGCCGTCCTTGTAGTTGTTGGGCTGCAGGTGCGGCCGGGCGGGGAGGTAGTTGCGGACGTACTTGAACCGGTCGGTCCGGACGGCCCGAATATGCTCAACCGTTTCGTCGCACCGGTCGCGGGCGGCGAAGACGGCGTCGCGCGGCTTGAAGTCGCTGGCAAACAGGTCGCGTCCCTGCATGCTGTTGGGGATTTCGATTCCGGCGTAGGCCAGGCTCGTGGCCGCCAGGTCGATATGCGAGACGAGGTCGTCGCGCACGGCGCCCCGCGGCGTCTTGGGCCCGCGCAGCACCAGCGGCACGTGAATCCCTTCGTCGTACAGGAACTGCTTGCCGCGGGCGTGGCTGATGCCGTGGTCGGTGAGGAACACGACGAGCGTCTGATCCAGAATCCCTTCGCTCGCCAGGCGGGTCAGGATCTCGCCGACCTTCCGGTCCGTCATTCGGACGCTGTCGAGGTAGGCGGCCCAATCGTCGAGCAGCACCGGATCGCGCGGGTAGTAGGGGGGCAGCACGACGGCATCGGGCTTCAGGGCCGCGCCGAACACCGTCGCCGCATTGGCAGAAAGCTTCTTGGCCGACTCCGTGGTGCCGCCGCGCTGTTTGCCGCCGGAGAGCATCACCTGCATGAAGAACGGTTGTCCGTCGGCCCGTCCCGACCAATCGGGGCCGTCGAACATCGCCCGGTCGTATTCGAAGTTGTAGTCGGTTTTTCCCAGGCCCTTGCCCGCGGATTCTTCGCCATCGGGTTTGCCGGCTGCTTTTTTCGCGGCGGCTTTCTTGCCCGCGGGCTTTTTCCCCGCGCCCGGATTTTTCCCGCCGGGCGCGACACCGCCGCCGATAGCCGTGTAGTAGCCCGCCTGCTTGAACAGCGCCGGCAAGGGCGTGACGCCGTCGGGCAGGTAGATCTTTTCGCTGCCGCGGCCGCTCCGATGGTTCTGCGCGCCGATCGAGGTTTGGTACATCCCGGTGATCAGGGCCGATCGCGACGGCGAGCAGACCGGCGCCGTGACGAAGGCGCGGGAGAAGCGGAGGCCTTCACGGGCCATGCGATCGACGTGCGGCGTTTCGATCGTTTTCTCGCCGTAGCACGAGAAGTTGGCCGACATGTCGTCGACGAGAATCCAGACGATGTTCGGCCGCTCGAGCGGAGCGGCTCCGGAGGCCGATGCGAGTCGGGCGACCGCCGCCGTGTACGCGGCGACGAACGAGAGCAGGGGGGCGAGATATTTCATGGATCGATCGGCTCCAGGGTAGTCGTCATGCTTTGCATGCCGATGTCATCATGCGGGAGCATGATGACGACATTACGGAACGCTCACCTCGACCGAGCGAGGCGAATGCTTTAGTCGTGGATTCCTTCAAGATCGTCGGGTAGCGCCGTCAGATCGCCGGTCCGCACGTCGGCCAGCATGGATTGGAGCTTCTTCACTCGCTCCGGCTCCTGCTTGGCCAGGTTGGTTTCTTCGTACGGGTCGACCCTCAAGTGAAAGAGCTCAACCGTCGCAGGCTGATCGGGCTTGGCGTCGTTCTCGATCAGCTTCCAATCGTCGTAAAGAATTGCCCGTCGAGGACCCTGCGGAATGTAGATCGGCCGGGCTTCGAGCGTCGACGCCTTGCCCGTGATGAGCGGCCAAACGTCGCGGCCGTCGAAGCGGTCGCCCGCCGAAGGCTCGCGGCCGGCCAACCGAGTGAGCGTCGGCGTCCAATCGGCGGCGTGCATCGGCACGGTCATTTTGCGCGGAGTGAGCGTCCCTTTCCAATGGGCGAAAGCCGCCACCCGCACGCCTCCTTCGTAGAGTTGCGCCTTGGCGCCCCGCAGCGGCAGGTTGCTGCTGAGCGCCGGCGTGGGGGGCACCTTGCCGACGTAGGGGTTGCCCCCTTTCAGAAGCCCGCCATTGTCGCTGGTGAATACGATCAACGTTCGCTCACGGCGGCCCGTTTCGTCGAGCACACGGACGAAGTCGCCGACTTTCGCATCCATTTGGGCGACGAACGCCGCCAGGCGTTGCAGCGATTCGTTCTTCGCCGGGTCGAGATCGAACTGGGTGGCGGCGAACGGTTTTTTGAACTCGTCCGGCGCGTCGACCGGAATGTGCACGGCATGGAACGGCACGTAGGCGAAGAACGGTTCGGGGAGCGACTTCAAGTGCCCGACGATTTCCCGGGCCACGAGTTCGGTGGCGTTCCCTTCTTCGTCGAGAATCTTTTCGTCGCGGTGCCAAGTGTGCTGCCACGGGCCCTTGCGATATTCGTGGGTCCAGGGGTCGACCGCCCCGTTGAGCGAGCCGTAGCTGTGGTCGAAGCCGTAGTGGTTCGGTCCCCATTCGGGCTTCGAACCGAGGTGCCACTTGCCGGCCATGCAGGTGGCGTAGCCTTGCTGCTTCAAAGCCGAGGCGAGCGTGGTCGTGCCGGCGGGAAAGGCCCGCAGGTTGGTCGGCCGCTGCACATGCGGGCCGAAGCGGCTCGTCCAGCGACCGCTCAATAAGGCCGTGCGCGTCGGCGAGCAAACCGGCTGCACGTAGTGCCGATCGAGCTCGACTCCTTCGCTGACCAGCCGATCGAGGTTCGGCGTTTTGAACTTCGAGCCGTGCCAGCCGACGTCGGCCCAGCCGAGATCGTCGGCCACGATGAGGAGGATGTTGGGTCGACGCGCCGTTTCCGCTAAATCATCGGCAAAAACGCGGCAAAATACTTGGGAATGGTTCGCTATTACCAAGATGAGTGTAGCAAAACTGTGTAGTAAAAATCGCCGTATCGGCGGCTTCGGGCCATGGCTGGAGCGTCGAAGAGTCATGAGCTGCTCGTTTTTCTAGGGCATGAGAAGCGTCTTTCCCCGCCGCAAACCCGGGGACGGCGTTCAATATCGGCACCGCCCAGGGGTCGGTCAACTTTTCAGGGACGGAACTACGGGAAGAACCCGAAAAAGGAGACGCAATTCGCACGGATCGGCTTGGCATTGGAAGCAGATCGACTGTTGGTACTACACGCTGCCGGGAACCAAGCGGCGAGTACCGCTTTTTGAGGAAAACGGGGAGCGTATCCGCGGCCGGGAGAACCGCGATCCGGCGGAGCAGGCCCTGGCCCGGGTGGCCGTCGCCGTCGACGGCGCCAATGTGCCTGACCAGAAACTGGTCGCCGAAACACTCGACGCCATTCCGATCGAGCGCCCCGAACCACACAGCCCGATTCCTCCGGTGCGAATGATCCCGTGGGTAAATAAAAATTCAACCCTGATGCGGAATGTACCGATAAAACAGATAGATTCGACTGCATCCGCGCAGAATCCAGCGACACCATTTCGTTCTCGAAGCCGGAACGTGTTTGACCCTTCGTTTTGAAATCTCGCCGCGCATCCCGGGAACGGTCGAAGATGAGCATGAATCGACTCGTCACGACCGCACTCCTTTCGGCGTTCGCTTTTAGCGGCTGCGCCACCGCTCCATTTCGCGGCATCTTGAGCGCAAAGCGTGAGACCCCTGCCGCAACTCGGCAGGTTGTGAAGGCGGCATACCCGCCCGTTTCCACGTATGAATCTGCAAGTCGAACCGCTGCAACCACCGCAACGCAGACCCAGTTGGTTGCCCATCAGGAGGAAGTCCCGCGAACGCACGCGCACGCCGAACCGATGATCCCACCCGTCGTGACGGCCGAGGAGCAGCCGGCCTTGACTTTGGAGGATCTGGAGGGGATGGCAATGGCCAACAATCCGACACTCGTCCAAGCGAAGGCCCAGTTCCAGGGAGAACAGGGAGCAGCGTATCAGGCAGGGTTGCCCTTCAATCCCGTGATTGGCTACGTCGGAGAACAGATTGGCGTCGATGGCACCGCGGGCGAATTACAAGGCGGCTATGTCTCGCAGGAGATCGTCACCGGCGGCAAGCTGCGTCTGAGCCGCGCCAAATGGGCGCAGCGGGCGCAAATCGCCGCGACCAACGTGCAGGCCCAACAGCAGCGTGTGTTCAATGACATCCGGGCGCAATTCTTCCGCACGCTTGCCGCGCAGCGCATCGTCGAGAATCACCGGAAGTTGGTTGCCAATGGTGAAGACAATGTCCAAACTCACCGTGAAATGTTGAATTTGGGTCAGACGACGGCATCGGCCGTGTTGCAGGCCGAGGTGGAATTGCAACGGGATAGGTTGAAATTGAAGGACGCCGAGAATGACATCCAGCAGGCCTGGCGCACGCTGGTCGCCTTGGCTGGAGTTCCGCAGCTCGCGCCAACAATGTTGGAAGGAACCCTGACTATTGAGCAAGAGCCGCTCGACTACGACTCGGCCCTTGGGCAGTTACTTTCCAATAGCCCTGAGCTGGTTGCTGCATGGCAGAAGATCCGACACGATGAACTCCAGGTCGAGCGTGAACGCGTTGAGCCGATTCCGAATATTCTCGTCGATGCCAGGGTCGGTCGCAACGTCGAGGCAGGCGACACCACGGCCGGCGTCAGCATTGGGTTGCCGATCCCAATATTCGACCGGAATCGAGGCACCATTCAACAGGCCCAGGCCGACCTACGCCGCGCGCATGCCGAAGCGCGGCGGATGGAGTTGGAACTGCAAACGCGATTGGCCGCTGAGTATCGCGCCTACAACTCCGCGTGGCAGCGTGTCGAAGAGTACCAGGCCACAATGCTGCCGAAAGCCGAAGAGGCTACCGAACTGCTACGACAAAGCTACAAAGATCGGCGGGCCACGTGGGCTGAAGTGCTCACCGCGCAGCGATTGCACCTGACGCTCCAGACCGAATTCGTCGACAGCCTCAAGACATATCGTGAAACCGATATTGCCATCCGGGGAATGCTGCTAACCGGAGGACTGACGGAACCGCCCGCAACGGTCGGCGGCGGCCACATCGACGCAACGCCGAAACCGCGATAAAATTCCAACGGGCTGAATTGACCCGGAGTTGGAGAAAGAACATGGCCGACGCTGCAGATCGTAGAGACTTTCTCGTCAAAGGCGCGGCTGCGGCAGGTATGTTTGTGGCCGGAGCTGCACTGGGACACGCGCAAGAAAAACCCGCTGAACAGCCAGCCGATGGCCTAACGGCGAAACCGCGGAAGGGCGAGCACGAGAAACACCAGCCTCCTGCCCCTGAAGGTGATGTAGGCGAGTATCCCCGCACACACGCCGGCTTGGGAGGACCTGTTGGAAGTCCAACCGACCGCGGCAAGCTGGTGCCTGGTTATCGCGATGCCACGCTGCCACCGGTTCCGATCTACGCACCCGATCTGAAGAAGCTCCCCTGGGAAAAAGTCAACGGAGCCAAGGAGTTTCATCTCATTGCAGAACCAGTCCGCCGGGAGATACTGCCCGGCGTATGGATGGACACCTACGGCTACAACGGAGACATGCCCGGACCGACCATTGAACTCAATCAAGGTGATCGCGTCCGAATTGTCGTTCACAACAAACTTCCGGAGCCAACCACGCTGCATCTGCACGGGCTCGAACTCCCCAATGACATGGATGGCGTTCCGTACCTGAATCAGGATCCGATCGAGCCTGGTCAAGAATTCGTATACGAATGGACCGTTCATCAGGAGGGGACGTTCTTTTATCACACCCACGAAGGCATGCAGGAAGCCTTGGGCATGTTGGGGCTGTTTATTGTGTATCCCGCCAAGACTCATGAGCCGGTGGTGGATCGCGATTTCGTCCTCATTGCTCAAGGATTTCAACTTCGTCCGAATTCGACAGTTCCGGACACGCTGTCCATGGAATGGAACTTCCTGACGTTGAATGGCCGCTCTGGCCCGCTCACGACGCCCCTGCTGTGCAAGCTGGGTGAGCGTGTGCGAATTCGCTTCCTGGATTTCAGCGTGATGGACCACCACCCCCTGCACCTGCACGGGCATACGTTCTGGATTACGGGCACCGAGGGTGGCCGCCTGCCGGAGTCTGCCTGGTATCCGAGCAACAACGTGTTGGTCGGAGTGGCCCAGGTGCGTGAAGTCGAATTCATCGCTAACAATCCGGGCGATTGGGCCATGCACTGCCACATGTTCCACCACATGATGAACTCGATGTCGTCGCAAGCCGGCCCATTGATCCGTGACAATTCTACGCCCGAGCAACTCAAAGTGCCGGGGTATCCTCAAGTCATGCTGGGGATGAAAATGCCCGCTGCCAACGGCACGAAGATGCCGGGCATGGACATGAAAAAGCACGACATGACAGACATGCCCCAGAAGAAGACGCCCCTGAAGCCGAACGGCGAACCCGATCACAGCAAGATGAACATGAAGCCCGAGGCCACGCAAAAACCAATGGCCGGCCACGAGGGAATGAAAGGCATGGAAGGGATGGAGGGCACGGCCCGAGTCGAGGGCCGTCGCGAAGCGACGGGTATGCGTCCCGGCTGGTCGATGGGTGTCGAAGGACTATTCACCGTGGTGCGCGTTCTGCCCCCGGAATTGTACGATAAAATCATGGGCAGCCAGGAACACGAAGGCCATAAGAAACAGCCGTAAGCACTACTGTTTACTGCTTGTCGAGTCTCCATTTCACGGAGTCGCCGACCAGCAGCACCGCCGGGTACAGAACCTCCTCTTCTTCTTGAATGTGCAAGGTCAGCCTTTCAGTGAATCGCACGTAATCCGTCTTCCCCTCTTCTTTGGCCGCTTCGGCAAGCCTCTTCAGCCCTGCCACGAGTTCGCGGTGCTCGCCGTGGATTTGCGGCAGCCCGGACCTCAGCTTCTTGGCCTTCTGGATGGCCACACGCATCTCGGGCGTGACCTTTCCCTCGGCAAGCTGGGGCAAGAGTCCGAGTGGCGCGAACGCATCCTTCGCCTTCGCAAAATGGGTTGCCCCCACCTTCTCGATCGCTCGGGCCGCGTCCCCCACCTTGCCGGTCTCCTGCGTGGCTTTGACGAACTCCGCGTGAAAGGCTTCGTGCCGTGCATGTAGGGAATTGGGCATCTTGAGTTCTAGCGGAGTGTCTTGATCCGAATCCGGCGGTGCCGCAGGCCCCCAAGTTGCGGCAGCAAAAAGGACGGCCACTGTAGCGAGCAAAACCAGCCCGGTGTTCCCAGGCTTGTCAGATACTTTCTTTGCTGATGTGTTCATTGCAATATCTCACTCTGCGGCCCAGCAGTTGATTCGGCACGAGCACTCTCCAACCAACCGCCGGAAAAGCCGGCCTGACGCAGCCCCGCGACCAGATATGGGCAGCGGCGCATCAAGCTCCAGATGAGTCCTGAGCGGTAGTTCTCTATCATCAGGACGAGCGGCCCCTGGTTGAGTCCGTAATTCCAGGGAGATACCCAGCCAAGGGACGTCGGACCGGGGAACGTCGGGTTGAAGCTGGCCACCAGGCCGTAGCGGCATGACGTTGGCCCGACGCCGACGTGGACCATGTGTTCGATCGTCGGCAGAACAATCTCCGGGGCAAATGGTAAGGACGCGGCGGACGCCCAGGGAGCGATCGTGCCGTCGTCCGGGCCGTAGGGCGCGCCGCGGGCCAGGTAATCAAAAAAGTGGCGTTCGATACCGTCAATGGTTAGCGTCGCGGGGCCCGGGCCGTCGCCGGCGGTGATACCCCAGCAGCATTCGCAGTGGCGGCACCCGCAGGTGCGCCGGAACTGAAGCGGGTTGCGGATGGCGTATTCTTGCTGGACGTGGGTCGCCCGGTTGCTGTTCTCGAAGTAGTCGATGCCCTTGGCACGCATGTATTCATCCTGAATACCGCGAAAGTCGATCCAGACGTGCGAGTATTGGTGGATGAAGAGCGGTCCCGCGTACAGGAACTCGTAGCCGTAGATGTTCTTCCAGCTATACGTTGAGGTGTAGTCCGTGTAACTGTGCGGTGGCAGCGGGTGCGTCGGCGAGCCGAGGCCCAGGAGATAAAGGATCGTGGCCTCGTCGTAGCCCCGCCAGCGGTAGGGCAGGAAACCGCTCTCCGGCTTCCACCCGTGCGTGACCGTGGCCTCCCCGTTCTGTGCCCACTGCCAGTCGGCACGGCAGTAGAGCGAGTCCGCAAGTTCGCGGATCTCACGTTCCTCCTCCGCCTCGCGGTCGAAGTAAAGAGCGGCAACCAGGGCCCCGGAGAGCAGGAGCACCGTGTCGATGGTGGACAGCTCGCAATTTCCGGCACGTCGCCCGGTATCTATGTCAAGGAAGTGGTAGTAGAACCCCTTGTAGCCGGTGGCATCCGGCTCGGTCCCATGGGGGCTGTTCCAGAAGAACCGCAAGGTCGTCAGCGTCCGCACCACCGCCGCGGTGCGCGTCAGCAACCCCCGCTCGACGCCGACGGGATAAGCCGCCAGGGCCAGCCCGACGGCGGCGATGCTGGAGGGGAAGCCCGGGCGCGTGCAATCTTTCACCAATCCATTCGCGGGGTTCGCTTCGTTCACGAAGTAAGCGAACGCGGCCCGCGTAAGCGAATCGAGCATGTGATCGTATTCAGGTTGCGGCATGTGCATCCGCCTCCAAGACTATCGGCCGCCTGTGCACCGAATCTCGCATTGGCCCGTCCTCCACAGCTGAGAAGTCCCCTTTGCGAAAAATACGTCTTCCTCCGCAATGCCGAGCCGCTCGACTCCGGTCGGGTGAGTCGAGGGCGTCAGTCATCCATCGGAAGCTCCAGGATGGCGACATGGAAATCTTTTCGCGCCCATCCTTCTCGCCGCAGAAATGTGAAGACAACGCGGGCACCGGCCTGGAGCTGGTCCGATGGCAAATCTTCAAACCAGCAACCTAATCCCGTAGCGCGTGTTTCCAGGTCGTTCGCCGTCGCCCATCCATCAAAGCTCCAGTGAATCGTCGCCGGTTTGTCGGTGATGATGCGGAGCGTTTTCCCTGGGGCGATCCGCTGCAGCTGGTGAGCGAGCGTCCACATTTCAATCTTGCTGCCGGCCCCGGCCTTGGCATAACGCTGATAAACCGGCTCGATACGGTCAAAACAAACCCCATCCTTGTGACTGCGCACCAGGCTCACATACTCCGCGTGCGACCAACACAAGGGCATGGCTGAGCCGGTGGGGCCACCGCGCTTCATCTTTCCCTCCGGCAAATCGTCCGCGTCCCAGATCTGTTCCGGCAGCATGCCGCCCTCGTTGGCAAATTTTTCCATCGCTTCGATGAACGGCAACGGATCGCGTCCGGCCGCCAGCTCATAATGACCGCGTTCGCCCGTCAGAATTGGCCAGGAGCGACCTTCACCCGTCCCGTCGAAGGCGCTGCCGTCGGCCTTCTCGCCATAGCCATCGTGATTGTAGCGCCGCCAGCACGGCCCTTGCGGCAGATCGCGTTTGAGCACTTGATCAATCACCGCGAGGGAATCGACGATCAGCGGGTCATCCGCGGCACGAACCCCCAGCCGGACAAGTTGGAGAAAATCGCCGCCGACGATGTTGCGTGCCGGATATTTGCCGCCGCCGTTGGCTAGAACAATCTCAGCCTGATCCGGGTCAGGCGCAGCCACGGCTTGTTTCGGATCGGCGGGCGTGATGCGAACATAGTGCCGCGGTTTGCCCTGCACGAGTTCGCCGCGACGCGTGACCATCCATTTTTCCACGTGCGCCGAAAGCCAGTCCGCGTAATCGAGCAAAAAGTCCGCCGCGAGTTTGTCTTTTCTGCCGCGCGCGAATTCCGCGGCGCACACCAAGCTCGCGATGATTGTCGCCAGCGTCGAAGGCGAGTATCCGGAAGCCTCCTCCCAACGTTCCTGCGATGTCACGGGTCCGTGCAGAATCAAATAACGCGCGGCGCGCGAGACCAGCGTCCAAGGATCGAATTGCCGGAGCGCGTCCGCTTGCTGCAATCGCCAGGCGAGCAGTATCGGCACAGCCACTTCATCCAGTTGAATTCCTTTCCAGAAAGCCTCGCCAGTGATCGAACTGTTTTGCGGCAAGCTGCCATCGGCGGCCTGGACACACGCCAGCCAGATCAGCGCGCGCAACGGCGACTCCTTTTGCCCGCAGGCCAGCAGCGCCGTGGCGGTTTGCACCATGTCGCGCGTCCAGACCAGATGATACCCGCCGCGATCGCCGTCGTCCTTCGTATCGCCCCAGGGAATGCTCAGCGACGCCACGAACGCGCCCTGGAAAATCTTGTCTTCGTGCGCCAGCAAAATGCACCGGCTCAAGCGCAACATCGCCCCGTCGTCTTTAGCGTGCGCGCTCAAATCGACCTCGGCGCGCGTGCGTTGCCATTGGCTGACATACTTCTCGCGCTGGTTGGCGAAAGGAGTGGCGAACGCCTGCAGGAGGTGGGCGGAAGCGCTGTGTTCAGTGCGCCCGAAGCCCACGCCCAGCGTGAACTCCAGTCCGTCCGATAAATCAATCTCCCCCATCAAAGCGATGTTGCCGTCCTCGGCCCGTTCGAATTCCCAATCCATTTTGAAATTGTCCATCAAGTCCTGCCAGCCATCGCTGAATCCGACATAGCCGACGGAGCGCCTGGTGAAATCGGGCGTGCAACCGAACGACATATCAATGTCCTCCCGTTGCACGTCGAAGAGCTTGCGGCCATCCAATCCGCACCACCTGGCCGAGTTGTTTTTGCCAGTGCCTTTCATGTGTGGGGCGAGCAGAGCGTACAGGCGCAGTTTGCCGCGCAGCTTCGGGTCCAAGATGTCCAGCCGCGTGTGCATCAACAAAACCGACGAGTGCGGATCCGCGACGATTTCTTTAACGAGCCGATAGCGGCCCTCGCGGTCGGAGTTGGTGAGCCGGTAGAACAATGCGTTTTTCTCAGGATATTCGGTTTTGTGGAGCAGATCGCGCCGTTCCTCGTGGCAAAACGATTCGCCGTCGGTGATCAGAAACTGCAGGTCGCGGGTGTTGGGCGAATCCACATGGGGAAAATAGATCTCGTTGACGATGCCGTGGCTGAGGGTGAACCAGATGCAGGACGCGCTGTGATACGCCGTGCCGATGCCCCACTTGGCGCTGGAGGTCCAGCGTGGTTCAATCCCTGGCGCACCAAAGGCAATGGCGTTCTTTTCGTTGGTATGCATAAGTCATCATATTTCAATGTTAAGCCTGCCCGAGAAAACTCGAATACAGGGCCATCCCGCCGTCAATGAGGAGCGTCGTGCCGATCGCATAGGCGGCCTCGTCGCTCACCAGATACAAAACGGCCCCCGCCACTTCTTCCGGCTCGCCGATGCGACGAGATGGAATTAACTCCAATACCTGCTTAAGCCTGACTGGATCCTTAAGCCACGCCTCGTTGATGGGCGTGGTAATCGCTCCCGACGCGCCTTTGTTCACCGGCACTATTTTCTCCGCCAACGCCAGTTGATGGGCCCAGTGGGACGAGTTCGGGTCTCTCGGGGAGGTCGGACGGAAGCTTGATATTCCAGACGAGGCCGAGAGCGCGAAGGGCGCACAGAACCCACCAACCGGGGTCATGCTGCGAAGCACGCAAACCCAGCTTCGCGGAACCGGGAAAGGCGTGGTGGTTGTTGTGCCACGACTCGCCCATCGTTAGCAAACCGATGTAAGGAACATTGTGGCCTTGGACAGCGTGGCCGTTGAGGTGCCAGTCGCGTGAACCTGAGTTGTGAGCGAAATAGCCAAACAGATAGAGAACGAGCATCGAAACGGTGATTCGCACGAAAATGCCCCAAACGACAAAGCTCACGCCGCCGAGCGCGTAGAACAGAATGGCCCACGGAAGCTGTTGCAGCATCCATGTGCGGTCCAGGAATTGATAAAACCGGTTGGTGGCGACTCGCGGCTCAAGTTGGAGCTGGGGCGGATGGGCCAACCGGAGTTCGCAGAAAAACTGCCAGATGAAAGCCCGCCATAGCGGGTTCTGATGGCTGAAATACGCGTGGCAAGACTCGTGGCGCTGCGACCAGTCGCGGATGTCGTGCATTTAGAGGAAGCCAAACGGTCCGCCCATGCCACCCACCGTGCCGAGATAAACAAAAACGGATTCGAGCCAGCGGGGACACTCAAAGCTGCGATGAACGAGCAGGCGGTGAAACCCGATGGAAGTGCCCAGGCACATCGTCGTGACGAAGAAGACGAAAGACAGCAAAACCGCGTCGTAGCGATATGTGAGGAAGCCGCCGATGACGGCAACGAGCACGTGTGAAATGAACCAAAGAGACTTCACGGGACTCCACACGACACGGCCCTCTTGCGGGTTCGTGCGCTCGCTCTGGCGCAGCATTCGTGGGGTTTCAGCAGCGTTCATTGTAGAGGTCCTAACTGGGCGTTGTCCGGTACCATCTCGTTCGAGACAGCGTTCCACAACACGATGGCGGGCGTTTCGGCGAGGTTGTGCTCGTAACCGAGAATGCTGACGGATGCCGTACTGAGAAGGAAATGCTGCGCCTGCTCTACGGACAGCCCGATCCACCTGGCGGCCAGCACGCGGCCAAAGTGGCTATGCGAGAAGAGCGCGACGTTTCCATCGAGCGCACGGAGACGGGCTATGAAGCGGTCGGCGCGGGCGGAAATCTGAGCGGGCGTTTCACCGTGCGGCGAACCGTCACGAAAGAGATTCCAGTTCGGTCGCGACTTGAGTATGTCGGCAGTGGTCCGTCCTTCGTCGTCGCCATTGTCCCATTCCGCAAGGTCCGGTTCGATTTCGGGCACCGCTCTCAACCCAGCCAGTTCACACGTTTGGCGTGCGCGCAGCAGCGGGCTGGTCAGCACACGGGCAAACGGCGTGCTACGGAGGTGCTGTCCGAGTGCGCGCGCTGCTTCTTCGCCGTGCGCGGTCAAGGGAATGTCCGTGCGACCGGTGTATTGGCCGGAGAGTGACCACTCGGTTTCGCCATGTCGAATGAGGTGAATGCGCAGGGGCATGGGTGAACTTGTTGTCATGCTCACGTCCTTTCCATCGCGGCATCGTATTCGCCACGTCGCGCAGCCCGGTTACACCTGGCCCGATGCAGCAGGGCCTGCTGAGCCGCTTCCACATTGGCCGCCTTGCCCTGCCAAATCTCCAAAGCCGGTTGCTGGATGGCACGCGCAAACGAAAATGATAGCGCCCAGGGAAGTCGCGACTTGAATCGAACATGCATGGCATTCAAGCGAGCCGAAGCCAGTTCACTGGATTGGCCACCCGACAGGAACGCAATCCCCGGAACGGCCGCGGGGACTGCTCGCAAGAGACACCTCACCGTGGCGTCGGCGACTTCATCCACCGTGGCTTGCTGGGGGCAGGCCAACCCCGGAAGCACCATGTTAGGCTTCAGGAGCATCCCCTCCAGCATCACCCGTTGCGTGTAAAGCTGGTGGAAAACCGTTCGCAGAACTTCCTCCGTTACTTCGAAACACTGCGCCAGGGTGTGCGCGCCGTCCAAGAGCACTTCCGGCTCGACGACGGGAACCAAACCGGCTTCCTGGCACAACGCGGCGTAGCGAGCCAGCGCCTGCGCGTTGGCCTCGATGCAACCTCGGCTGGGAAGACCATCGCCCACGGCAAGCACCGCGCGCCACTTGGCAAAACGGGCGCCCATTTGAGCGTATTCAGCCAATCGGCCTCGCAAGCCATCCAGACCTTCGGTGATTTTCTCTCGCGGATGACCTGCCATGTCCTTGGCACCGGTGTCTACTTTGATGCCGGGAATCATTCCCGCATCGGCGATGGCATTAGCAAAGGCAGTGCCATCGTTCTTTTGCCGGCGGATCGTCTCGTCGTAGAGGATCGCGCCGCTGATGGACTCAGCGAGACCGGGCGTGGTCACAATCATCGCCCGATAAGCGCGCCGCGCCTCCTCGGTCTGAGGAATGCCCAGCGCGGCAAATCGTTTGTTGCAGGTTGGATTACTTTCATCCATCGCCAGCAGGCCCTTGTCGCCTGCGACGAGCGTTCTCGCGGCGTCGAGGAGTTCTTGTGTGTTCATCGGGGGGCACTCCACTTCCAGTTTCGAATCTCCGGCATGTCCTCGCCATGCCGCTCGATGTATTGCTTGTGTTCGAGCAGCCGGGTGCGGATGAACTGCCGCGCGCGGTCGGCCTGCGATTCCAATTGCGGGAGGCGGTCGATCACGTCGCCAAACAAGTGAAACCGGTCCAGGTCGTTCATCACGGTCATGTCGAAGGGCGTGGTGGTCGTGCCTTCTTCCTTGTAACCGCGCACGTGCAGGTTCGAGTGATTCGTGCGGCGATATGTGAGCTGATGAATCAGCGAGGGATAGCCGTGATAGGCGAAGATGATCGGCTTATCGTTGGTGAAGAGCACGTCGAAATCCTTATCGCTCAGGCCGTGCGGATGTTCGCCTTGCGGCTGGAGCTTCATCAAATCAACGACATTGACCACTCGGACTTTTAACTCGGGAAAAAACTCCCGAAGCAACTCGACCGCGGCCAGGGTTTCCAGCGTCGGCACGTCACCGCAGCACGCCATGACGACATCCGGCTCGCCCCCCTGGTCATTGCTCGCCCACGGCCAGATGCCGATGCCGGCGGTGGAATGTTTGACCGCGGCGTCCATGTCGAGCCACTGCGGCGAGGGTTGTTTGCCGGCCACAATGACGTTCACGTAGTTGCGGCTGCGCAGACAGTGATCCGTCACGGAGAGCAGCGTGTTCGCATCGGGCGGCAGATAGACGCGGATGATGTCCGCCTTCTTGTTCGCCACCAAATCGATGAAGCCCGGGTCCTGGTGAGTGAAGCCGTTGTGATCCTGACGCCACACGTGCGAAGACAGCAGGTAGTTCAGGGAAGCAATGGGCTGCCGCCACGGAATCTGGTGGGTCACATCCAGCCACTTGGCGTGCTGGTTGAACATCGAATCGATGATGTGAATGAACGCTTCGTAGCAGGAGAAGAATCCGTGCCGGCCGGTGAGCAGGTAGCCTTCAAGCCAGCCTTCGCATTGATGTTCGCTCAACATCTCCATCACGCGGCCATCGGGTGCGACGTGATCGTCGCCGGGAATAATTTCCGCAGTTGAACAACGGTTCGTCACCTCGAACACGGCGTTCCAACGATTCGAATTTGTTTCGTCCGGGCTGAATATTCGAAATGTCCGCGGGTTCGATTCCAACACGTCGCGGATCAACTGGCCCTGCACACGCGTAGCTTCGGCGTTTACCGCACCGGGCGTTGGGACTTCAACGGCGTAGTCGCGGAAATCCGGCAGACGCAGGTCATGCAACAGCCGGCCGCCGTTGGCGTGGGGATTGGCGCTCATGCGGCGCTCGCCTTTCGGGGCGAGGTCCGCGAATTCGGACCGAAGCTTTCCCGCCTGGTCGAACAACTCTTGCGGGCGATAACTCTTGAGCCACTCTTCTAAAATCTTCACATGCCCCGGATGGCTCATGTCGCCCATCGGCACCTGGTGCGAGCGGAATGTGCCTTCGGTCGGTTTGCCATCGACCACCTTCGGGCCGGTCCAGCCCTTCGGTGAGCGTAAGATGATCATCGGCCAGCGTGGACGCGTCTTGAATCCGTTGGCGCGGGCCTCGATCTGAATGTGTTGAATTTCGGCGACCACCGTATCGAGCGTGGCAGCCATGAGCCGGTGCATCTCCAGCGGATCGTCCCCCTCGACGAAATGAGGCGTGTAACCATAGCCGCGGAAGAGCGCTTCCAGTTCGTCATGCGGAATGCGTGCCAGCACAGTGGGGCCGGCGATTTTATAACCGTTGAGATGCAGAATCGGCAGCACCGCACCATCGCAGACGGGATTGAGAAATTTGTTCGAGTGCCAACTTGTGGCGAGCGGGCCGGTCTCCGCCTCGCCATCGCCGACGACGCAAGCCACGAGCAGATCGGGGTTGTCGAACGCCGCGCCGTAAGCATGCGACAGCGAATAGCCCAGTTCGCCGCCTTCGTGAATCGAACCTGGCGTCTCCGGCGCGACGTGACTCGGAATGCCGCCGGGAAAGGAGAATTGCTTGAACAGCCGCTTCATCCCGTCCTCGTTTTGCGCGATGTTCGGATAGACTTCGCTGTAGGTCCCCTCCAGGTAGGCGTTTGCCACCAGCCCGGGTCCGCCGTGACCCGGCCCGCTGATGTAGATCACGTTCAGGTCGTGTTCGTTGATGACGCGGTTCAGATGGACATAGATAAAGTTCAGGCCCGGCGTCGTACCCCAGTGGCCGAGCAGGCGCGGTTTAATGTGCGCCAGCGTGAGCGGGCGCTTCAGCAGCGGATTGTCGTAGAGATAAATCTGGCCCACCGACAGGAAGTTGGCGGCGCGCCAATAGGCGTCCATCTGGTGAAGCAGTTCTGCGGTGAGCGGTTGCGATTTCGTATTCATGATGTCGACTCCCGATTCACCCCGTCACTTTCTAGTCCGCAATTTCAAGGAGAGTGAGGGTAAACTGGGTTTCCTGGCTCTGGTGGCTCCGCAGCGACTTGGCGTTCCTGGCTCGACCGGGGAAACAGGATCGTCAACAGCAACGAGGAGTCCTCAATCCCCAGGAGCGTATGAGGTTCGTTGCCAAGTAGGAAAAGCCAGTGGCCGGCCTTCAGTTCGTGGGTCTGGCCGCGGGCGGTGAACGCGATCCACCCGTCGAGACAATAGATCGTGATCGCGCCCCCGACCTGATGGTAGGGGATTTCGTGGCCTTTGCGGACCACCATCCGAATGGCCTCGAACGTCTCTTCTTTCACAAGCGGGACCGTCGTGGCCTCGGCAAGAGACTCTCCGACGGGTCGGAGATCTACGGGCATTCCGGGGTATGCGTGCTGGGGTGGGTGGGTAATCGCCATGATCGTTCTCCTTAGTCAATGAATGAGCAACACATCAACGCGGAGTATAGCGGCAGTCCCTTCTATCCGTCGAAGAACCTCGTGATCACGTGAACCGTCGCCGCTCGGCCGGCCCGGGCCCAGGAAGTCATCAGCGGGATTTTCTGAGGACAAACGGCCTCGCAGTTTGCCGCCTTGCCACAATTTTGAATGCCCCCCGGCCCGATCAAAGCGTCGAGCCGTTGATTCGCTGTGATGCGCCCGGTTGGATGCGAATTCATCAGGACCACCTGACTCATCGCATGCGCTCCGATGAAGACTGCGTCGAACGCGGCATCCTGGCGCTGGTTGAAGCGCTCGTGCGTTTCGTCCGGCTGCTGATCAAGCACCACTCTCGCGTACTGCGGACAGGCTTCTAGACAACAGCCGCAACTCATGCACTTGCTGAGCGGGTACGCTCGTTGCTGATCGTCTTGCGATTGGCGAGGTCCAAGGCCTACGTTATGGTAGCCATCTACCGGGATCCAGGCGTGGAGCTTCTCCAATGCGCGAAATAGTCGGCGGCGATCAACCATCAAGTCGCGGATGACGGGAAACTTACTCATGGGACGGAGTTCGATTCGGTCGGAATTGTCGCCCAGTAGTTGATCTACCAAAGCCGAGCACGCTTGGCGAACGCGACCGTTGATTAGCATCGTGCATGAACCGCAAACTTCTTCCAGGCAATTGGAGTCGTAAGCCACCGGGCTTACATGGGCACCGCTCGTGGTTGTTGGATTTGCCGCGATTCGCTGGAGAATGCTGGTCACGTTCATACCAGGCTCACGGTCGAGACGGAAGGTTTGCCAGTAGCTCGGATCGTCGGAATGGTCCTGGCGCAGAATTCTCACCTCGAATTTATTTGCCGCCATCGTTTGGGATGCGGGGTGATTCATCGAAATACCTCATTCTGCATCGAGTGATTAGCATCAAAGCATGCTAGGGGTCGGGTTGTAAGGCACTGCGGCTTCGTCCTCCTCGGTCAGCGGTTCGGCGGAATGCTCCCATGCGTGATAGCTCGCCAATGCGCTGCCTTGTTCGAACTTGCCGGGGTGCTCGCCGGAGGTTTCCAAAGTTGCCCAACGCACATAGGCCAACAATTGCTGTACCGAACCGAACGTCGCGACCAAGCGTCGTTCCACGCCCCTCTTCGATCCATATAGAAAATGCATGAGTGGTTTCCTGCTCCTTTATGGCGTCGGCGCATGCTTAAAAAACTCGTCGAGAGCCTTTGCCTGATCCGCCCTCAGTCGAACACCGCAGTAGTAGTACTGCCACCTCGGCGACCGTGACTTGCCACATGGTGTG
>JAWXBP010000297.1 GCA_034440135.1 Planctomycetia bacterium | reverse complement strand
GCGGTTTGTGAGCTAGCTCACAAACCGCGCGACTCGGGCTGTGGTAGGTTTATCAGATCAGGTTGATTTCCGGAGTACTGCCGCTGTATCGACTGTTAATTCGCCAAATGCGCCTACTAGACCAACAGAACCGCGCCGACTACCGTAGCCTGGGTCCTCGACGAACGGCGTCAGGCGGAGAAGGCATGTCCGAGCGTTATTGGTTGCTCAAAAGCTGTGCGTTGCTCACAGCTGTCTCGGCCGACGATCTGCGCCGACTGGAAGCCCGCTCGCGTGTTCGCCGTTTTCGTACCGGCGAGCTCGTCTATCTTCCGTCCGACGCCGCCGACGGCGTGCTGCTTTTGGCCGAGGGGCGCATCCGAATCGGTAGCACCAGCCCCGAGGGAAAGAGGGCAATTCTCGCTTATGTCGACCCCGGTGAACTGTTCGGCGAGTTGGCCATGTTCGGCGGCGAGACTCGCGACGAGCTGGCGGATGCGATGGCGCCGTCGCTAGTTGTTTCGCTGCCCCGCGAAGAAGTGTTGCGCATCATGAATGAGAATCCCGGTCTCGCCGTGGGCATTACCAAACTGATTGGGCTCAGGCGGCAGCGGATCGAACGTCGTCTCAAGTCGCTGCTGTTTCGATCAGTCCGTCAGCGGCTCGTCGAACTTCTGTTGGAACTGGCCGAGCGCTACGGCCGGCCGACGCCGGAAGGAGTTGTCATCGAGTTGCGGTTGTCGCACCAGGAACTCGCTAGCGCCATTGGCAGCACTCGGGAATCGGTTACGCTCATGATGGGTGAACTGACCGACGAGGGACTTGTCGGAAAGCGGCGCAGTCGAATCATTTTGTGCGCCACGGAAATGCTACGCAAACAAGTCGCAGGTGATGCGAAGGAGCGCCACAAGTCGAATCGCCGCACAGATAGTCGAGGTTAACGAACCCATGCAACCATCGTCCGGTCCATCATCCTGGTCAGACTGTCCGCCTGGCGTCTTGTTAAGGGCGGCAGGGCGATTGCAACGCCGGCGAACATTGCGCACCGCCGCGCCGGTGATTGCCATGGTGGGCGTCGTGTTGCTCGCCAGCTGGTACAGTTGGCCTACTGCTGCGCCGCAATTTAAGCCGGGGGTTGACGTCGACTATTGTTACGGCGATATCGCTTGCCACGAGGTTGTGCATCGGCTCGGCGATCTTGCCACAGGAAACGTCGACGCCACGACTCGGTCCAAAATGGAAGAACATCTGAGGCAATGTGCAAAATGCCGTCAGGTGCAAACGCAACTGGATGGACAAATCCAAGTAACGCCGTCGCTTGGCGCCGTCGCGTGGCAGTCACGCGCACATGCGCCCTAGACCCATACACCCGGCACGCGTCGTAAGCGATTAATCACCACGTTGCTTGATCTCCGCGATGACGGTCGCCGTGCCGTCGGGCAACAATTTGCGCACGCGCGGGAGCCAGTCTTCGCGGCGTTCGGCGTCAACGGCGGCGACCATGAGGATCGCGGCGAGGGAACCGAGTCGTCTGATGAACATTAAGTGCCCTCCGGGGCGCGTCCAAGGTCTGCCCCGCCAGCACGCTAGCCAATCTTCGGCAGCGTGAATTCGCC
Source organism: Planctomycetia bacterium (assembly GCA_034440135.1). Classification (NCBI taxonomy): domain Bacteria; kingdom Pseudomonadati; phylum Planctomycetota; class Planctomycetia; species Planctomycetia bacterium. The sequence continues at coordinate 4,867 of JAWXBP010000297.1, read as the reverse complement.
GCGGTATTCGCGGGTCAGCAGGGCGTCGGCATGGGAGTTGTCGACGAACGACTCGCCTTTCAAGACGAGCCGGGCGCCTAACGACAGCGGCGTCTTGGCGAGGTCGACGCCGTGGTCGTGGAGGTGCTGCTCCATTCTGGAGTAGGCATCGACGAATTCCGGCCGGGCATTTTCCGACTCCAACCGCGCGCGAATCTCTTCCGGCGTGGCGGTTTGGCCCAGGCGGTGAGAGATGTTGGCGACGTGGCAGAGCGAAGTCGATTGATGACCTTCCAGGATGTCGCCGTTGAGATCTTCTTGCTTGCCGCTGCGGACGGCGCGGATGAAGTTGGCGAAGTGGTTTTCGCCTTCCCTTTGGAACGTCTCGATCAACTTGCCGTCGAGGTCAAAGGCCGACGTGCCAGCGACGAATCCATGCTCGCATTCGACGATCCAGCCCTCGTCGAGATCGGGCCGGTACGTCGCAGTCTTCAGGTTGCGCGTTTCCTGCACGATGGCGAAATCGTCGAAGCCATGCACCGTGATCTGGGTGTTGGGGGTTTCTCCGGCGTCGCCGAATCCGAAGCGCCCGCCAATGCTGAGCACCGAGTTGCCTAGCCCGCCGGCGCCACCCGTTAAGATGCGGCAGGCGTCGACCTGGTGAATGTTGTTGTTGGCGATTTCGCCGTTGCCGGTGTTCCAGTACCAGTGCCAATCGTAGTGCAGGTTCGGGCGCGTGAGCGGCTCGTCTTGCGCGGGGCCGAGCCAGAGGTTGTAATCGACTTGCTTAGGCGGTTGATACGCGCCGGGCTTGCCGATCGTCTCGCGCTCGCGGTAGACGATGCTCCGCGCGAGCTTGATCTTGCCGAGTTTGCCGGCTTGGAGGTATTCGGCCGCGGCGCGGAGATCGCCACTGGAACGGCGTTGGGTGCCGGCCTGGCAGAGGCGTTGATGATGCCGCGCGGCTTCGACCATGCGGCGGCCTTCGACCACGTTGTGGCAGACCGGCTTTTCGCAATAGACATGCTTGCCGGACTGGATCGCCCAGATCGTCGCGAGCGCGTGCCAGTGGTTGGGCGTCGCGATAGAGACTGTATGGACGGTCTTGTCGTCGAACACCTTGCGCATGTCGGCCACGGCCTCCGGCGCGCGGCCCTGCTTGTCGATGACGCGTTGTTTGCTCTTGGCGAGGATCTCCGCGTCCGGATCGCAGATGTAGGCGATCTCCACGCCTGGGATGTTCATGAATTCGTCGAGGTGATCGCGCCCGCGATTGCGGAGACCAATCACGGCGTGGCGAATCACGTCGTTCGCGCTCTTGGAGTTATCTTGCGCTCGCAAAGGAATCGGGGTCAGGCCAGCGGCGGCCAGCGCGGCGGCGGCCAACATCGATTCTTCCAAGAACTGCCGACGCGTGGACCGGGACATGGAACGGCTCCTCGTGTGCAACGAGCGTGGGGACGTGAACGCGATGACCCCTAGTATCGCGAGCCGTGGCGGGAATGGCAACCATCGCAGCGGCCGTTACTGGACCTGGGCCGGATGGTTTACGCGCCAAGCAATGGGCGTGTTATACTGTCCAACCTGACAGAGACTTCGTGACCACTCGCCCATCCATTCCTAGGTACGCCTAACGCCATGCCTACTTATCCAAGCGACACGACTGGTTCTTCCACGCGCCGTCAATTCCTCGGGACGACAGCCAAGACCTTCGCGGTGGGAGCGTTGGGGGCTGCGGCGCTGCGTTCGCCGCGCGCCGCGCGGGCGTTTGCCAGCGTCAATGACCAAATCACCGTCGGCGCCATCGGCGTCGGCGGCCGGGCGAGCTTGCTGTTGGAGCAGTTGCCGGAATCGGCGCGGATCGTGGCGCTGAGCGACTGCAATGTGCCGCGGGCCGAGGCGTTCAAGGCAAAGCAGCAGGGAGACTGGCCGGTCTATCAGGACTACCGAAAAATCCTCGATCGCCAGGACATCGACGCGGTGATCGTCGCCACCGGCGAATTCCAACGCGTGTTGCCGTGCATCAAAGCCTGCCAGGCCGGCAAGGACGTGTACGCGGAGAAGCCGCTCACGTTGTATATCAAGGAAGGCCGTGCGCTGGTGGACGCGGTGCGCCTGCACAAACGCGTGCTGCAAGTCGGCTCGCAGCAGCGGTCGATGGAAATGAATCGCGTCGCCTGCGAATTGGTGCGCAGCGGCGGGTTGGGCAAGGTCTTGGAAGTCCGCGCGATCAACTACGGTGGCGCCGAGGCCTCGCCAGCGGGCGGATTGCCAGAATCGCCAGCGCCGGAAGGGCTCGACTGGAACATGTGGCTCAACCAGGCCGCGGAGCGACCGTTTAACCAGGATTGGATGGGCTGGATGCGCTGGCGCGACTTCGCCGGCGGCGAGATGACCAACTGGGGCGCGCACGGCGTCGACCAGATCCAATGGGCGCTCGGCATGGACGACACCGGCCCCGCGGAATTGCGTCCGCTTTCCGCAGGCCCGAACGGGCAAGTTTCGATGCGCTACCCGAACGGCGTCGACGTGAACTTCGTGATCGAGCCCGGACACGGCCCGATGGGGGGCGCGGTGTTTATCTGCGAAAAGGGCAAGCTCGAAATCAATCGCAATAAGTTTGCGTCGAACCCGCCGGAAATCGCCAAGGAACTGGAAGCGAAGCTCGACGTGGTCGAGGAAGAGCGCAAGTGGAGCGACTCACTCGCGCTCTGGCAAGCGAAGTGGCACATGCAGAACTGGCTCGATTGCATCCGCTCGCGCGAAGTGCCGGTGGCGGACGTGGAAATCGGCCACCGTTCGGTCTCGGTGTGCCACTTGGCGAATATCACCCGCGCGATTGGTCGCCCGCTGCGTTGGGACGCCGCGAAAGAGCAATTCGACGGCGACGACGAAGCGAACGCGCTGTTGGATCGCCCGCGCCGCAAAGGCTTTGAGTTGCCGACGTCGTAGGACCGTGGCAACCGTTACCGGTCAATACTTGATCAGGCTGAATAGCTCGTAGCGTTTTAGCCTTGCTGCGCCACCGAGGTCGCCAAGCTCGATCACGAACGCGCAGCCAGCCACAATGGCCTTGGCTTGCTCGATCAGATTGCAACACGCTTCGATGGTGCCACCGGTGGCGAGCAGATCGTCTACCAACAAAACGCGCTGTCCAGGGGAGACGCCGTCGATGTGGATTTCCAGCGTGTCGCGGCCATACTCCAGTTCGTAGTGGAAGGCGTGCGTTTCGAAAGGCAGCTTGCCTGGCTTACGAATCGGCACGAAGCCGACGCCGAGTTCGATCGCCAGCGGCGCGGCGAAGATGAATCCCCGCGCTTCGGCCGCGGCGACGACGTCGATCTTCGACTCGCGGTAATGCTGCGCCAAACGGCGGATCGACTCTCGCAACGCCTCAGCGGAGGCCAACAACGGAGTGATATCGCGAAACATGATCCCAGGCTTCGGAAAGTCCGGGATGCTGCGGATGTGATCTTCAAGCGTCAAGCGGAAAGATTCCTTCTACTGCTTCGACTGTGGGAGGCGTCTCCGACGCCGATGGAACAGACTAGGGGGCGGGCAACACGCGTTACACTTGCCCTGCGGCCGGCACCACAAACGGTTTGCGATATTCGCGCGTCAGCATCGCCTGCGCTGGCTCGGTGCCAGGGATCGATTCGTTATCGACGTCGATCTTGAGGGGCACTCCGCACCAGAGCTTGACTTTGCCGAGGTCGACGGCGCGGTCGGCCAGGTGACCCTTGAAGCGATCCCAAGTTTCCAGGTCGACCTGATGCCCGCTCAGGTACGACTCGCAATCCGGGGCGTTAAGGTGTTCGCCGAGCCGCATCGAGATGTTACCCAAGTGGCACAGGGCGCTGGAGAGATGCCCTTGCTCGATGTCGGCGTTGAGGTCCTGGTAGTTGCGGCTGCGGACCGCGCGGATGAAGTTCTCGTAGTGGAGATCGTCGCCGCCCGGGCCGGTGAATTCCTGAATCACCTTACCGTCGAGGTCGAAGGCCGTGCTGTGGTTGTAACCGTCCTGCACGATGTATCCCGTCGTGCCGTGGAAAACAACGCCGACGCCCGCGTCGCGGTACTTTTCCGTTTCCAAGCCACGGACTTCGAAAATCAGCCTTTTGTCGCCGTAGATGTGCTCGACGACCTGCGTGTTGGCTACGTCGCCGGCGTCCTCATAGCCGAAGCGGCCGCCGTAGCTCAGGACCGTGTCGCTCAGCTTGTCGATTCCGAGGCCCCAGCGGGCGATATCCATCTGGTGGATGCCCTGGTTGCCGAGGTCGCCGTTCCCCTGTTCCCATTGCCAGTGCCAATCGTAGTGCAACCGCTCGCGCATGAGCGGTTCCAGCGGCGACGGGCCGCACCAGAGGTTGTAGTCGACCGTCTTCGGCCAAGGATAACAGGCGCGCGGGCCGATCGAGTCGCGGCGCTTGTAGCACAGTCCGCGGGCAATCTTCAGCTCGCCGATGCCGCCGGCGCGCATGAAGTCGATGGCTTTCTTCGTGCCCGGCATCGAACGGCATTGCGTGCCGGTTTGGCAGATGCGCCCGTACTTGCGGGCCGCCTCGACCATCCGCCGACCTTCGCTCACGTTGTGGCTGACCGGCTTCTCCACGTACACGTCTTTGCCGGCTTGCATCGCCCAGATGCTAACCAACGAGTGCCAGTGGTTTGGCGTGGCCGTGGTGACGATATCGACCGTGGGGTCGTCGAACACCTCACGCATGTCTTGTACGAACTTGGGGCGATGCCCCTGAGACTTCTCAATCGCGGCGATGTGCCCTTGCGCGCGCTGCTCGTCGGCGTCGCAGATATACGTGACCGCCGCGTCCTTACGCTCGCGGAAATGCTCCAAATGGCTGCCGCCGCGCCCGCCCGACCCAATCACCGC
>JAWXBP010000296.1 GCA_034440135.1 Planctomycetia bacterium | reverse complement strand
TAGAGGAACAGCAGCTTCTGGAAATCCAAGCCGCCTATGTCCCCGCCGAATGAGTCCAGCAGGGCGAGCAGGCGTTTTTGGCGGTCGAAGATCATGGGGGGATTATGGCTTAGATCCTCAGACAACGATCTGCCCGGTCATCAGACGCGGCAGCAGTAGGTCGCGGGCGGTACGCAGCTTGTCGTTTTGCTGCTGCAGCGTCCTCCTCTGCTCAAAAATAGGGGAAAGCGATTCAACGAAGGCCGACATGAGGGTTGGGGTGGCCATCAGCATTGGGAGCGCTCGAACGACCTGCTGGCTAACGTTTGTCTGCGCTGCACCTTGAGCCAAACCGATCAGGCGTTCGCGCTGTTCACGAAAATACAGCGCGCCATATATATAGTGAGCTCGCGGATCCTTTGGAAATAGAGCACAGCACGCCTGGTTCGTTGCTGCTCGTTCAGCAAGTATCCCGGTTCTTCCAATGTTCGTGCCTCCGTAGATAGACACCAGCAGCGTATTGATTGGGAAAAGCTTTGCCGAGGACCTAGCCAAGGCGTCCTCTGTAATTCGTTCCTCTGTCCCGAAAATGAAGTTGTCGTTGAGCTCCTGAGTCTTAACCCAGTTGATGTCGCCAATATAAAAATCAGGATTCGCCCGACTTGGGGTGCCACCTGAAGTCGTATCAAAGAAATCTGCGATGGTTCCTAAGTCCCACCCCTCTGGCACGTCATTTGTGATGCGGGTGTGCTCATGGCCGGGAAATCGGAGGCGAACGAACCACTCTCGGTATAGCTGCCGCGCCGCCTCTTCCAAGAGCGCCATCCGCCTTCGGTTGTTCTCAATTAAGTCGTCGTAGGCGGAGAGGATATCGACGGTCATCTCCTGCACTGCGGGCAAAGGCAAGCGTAGAGCGATTCTTTCGATGATGTCGTGATTCAGCGAGGCCATCGTGGCTTTGTTGCCCGCCTGGGTTAGCATCCATTTCTGATGGGCCTCACTGAGGAAAGCGTAACTAACGAAGCGCGGAACAATTTCCTCTGTCGAGAGCCTGAGGCGAATGCAGTCGGATCCTTGGAGCCAATGCGCCTGCTCGTCGCTAACATATAAATGCCGGTCTACGGCACCCTTGCGACCGAATACGATGTCGCGTGGTTCAAGGAGATGCGAAGCCAATCGCTCGGACGTTTCCTCGGTAACGAACTCGAGTTTCGCCGGCTTCAGTCCGCCAAAGCCGATGTTGCGAACATTGATGACGGGTATCCCATCGTCGACATAGTCACTCGCCTTCAACTGTGTACCGAAAGGTCCCGTCTGGATATCTGCGGCGCCAGTAGCGACGAGATCGCCAATGGTGAGCATCTTCCAGCTCATGCTCCCAATTCCTCGAAGTTCCCCTGAATCTTCGCCGCCAACTCCGCCGCCTCCTTGTTAAGGTCGGCGAGCTCAATATGAATGTCCTGGAGCGTCTGCTCGAAGTCGAACTCCTCGTCCTCCTCCTGCGGAGAAACTCCTACGTACCGTCCGGGCGTAAGACTCCAGTCGGCGGCCTCAATCTCCTTGCTGTCCACAACCTTGACCAGCCCCGGCACCGACTGCAGCTCGGCGTTCGGAAAGCGGTCCTGCAGCCAGACGATCTGGCGGTACACGTAGGCGGCGGCCTTGAGCTGTTCGGTGAGCGCCTTGCGTGCTTCCTCAAATGCCTTGAGTGTGCGCGTGAGCGCGCGGCGATCGAATGGCACGGCGCCGGCTTCCTCCTTGGCAGCAATGTCGGTAGCGGCCTCCGCTTCACGTACGATCAGTTTCCACAGCAGGTCTGCTTGCTTGATAAGCCCCCGCATGCGCTCAGCGTCGGGCTCGAAGGCTTTGCGCGCGGTTTGCAAGCCTTTGTTGTCCTTCGGCAGCGGACTGGCGTGGGTCTTGCTGTATTTCGCCAGGCCTTGCATCAAGGCATCGCTGTCGGCTATCGAACCCTTTGCCGCTTCGTTGGCCTCAGTAATGGCTTCGACCAGCGCAACGTCGAATGCATCCGGCAGGCCGAGTTCGCGGACCTTTTCGGCAAACTCGACGAGCGGTTCTCCGCAGGCTGCGTAGGCTTCGTCATAAGCGTCCATCGCCGGCCGAAGGGCAACCGCCTCCTTGCCAAGGCGCACGAAGTAATCCCAGATCAGTTTGAGATAGCGATCCTTCTGACCGCGATACAACCACACAATGGCCGCGAGGTTCTGCATCTGCTCCGGGGAAAAGTCGTAGATCTTGCGTGTGACCTTTCGGTAGATGTTGCGCGCGTCGAGCATCAGCACCTTGTCGCGGCGGGACGCGGGCTTATTCCGGTCGAAGTGCCACAGCTCGCAGGGGACGGTGCGGGTGTAGAAGAAGTTCGAGCGGATGGAGATCATCACGTCCACGTCGCCCGTCTCGATGATCTTCTTGCGCACCTCCTTCTCGCCGTGCCCGGCGCTCGAAGCTTGCGATGACATGACGAAGCCGGCGCGCCCCTTATCGTTCAGGTAACTCCAGAAGTAGGAGATCCATAGATAGTTACCGTTGCCGACCTTCTTGGCCTTATTTACGCCCGGCAGGCCGAACGGCAGGCGCAGATCGCCCTTGATGCGTTCGGCGTCCACAAGGTCCACGTTGAACGGTGGGTTCGCCATCACGAAGTCACACTTCCCGGCGAGGTTGTGCTCGTCCTGATAGTAGGTAATGGCCTCGGCAATCTTTCCCTCCAGCCCGTGCACCGCGAGGTTCATCTTGGCGATGCGGATGGTGTCGCGGTTTTTCTCCTGGCCGTAGAAAACAACCTTCTTTGCAGTGTCACCGCCCTCGTGCTCGATGAAGTGGCTCGACTGCACGAACATGCCGCCCGAGCCGCACGCCGGGTCGAACACCGTTCCGTGATCCGGCTCAATGACGTTGACGATGGTCTGGACGATCGCGGAGGGCGTGAAGAACTCACCGTTGTCGTGGGCCTTCTGAATCGAGAACTTGGCGAGAAAGTACTCGTAGATGCGGCCGAACACGTCGCCGGTGGCCTGCTTGATTTGCTCGCTGTTGAAGAGGCGCATCAGGTCTTCGAGCACCTTGGTCTCGAAGATGCCGTAGTCCTTAGGCAGCACCCCGATCAGCGGCTCGAACGCGGCTTCGATGTCGGTCATGGCCTCGGTCACGAGCTTGGGCAGATCGGCACCGCTGACGGCGGCCTGCTGCATGATCGAGTCGTAGCGGGCTTTCTCGGGGAGGTAGAGCGAGCGCCGCGCGATGTAGTCCGCAGGCAGGACTTTGCGCTTGGGCATCTTACCGCTGGCCTGATCCGCTTCGATCTGGCGGTGTGCCGCGTCGAACCGATTGGCTGCATGGCGCAGGAAGATGACTCCCAGCACCGGCATGAAGTAGTCGCTCGATGTGAGCTTGGAGTTGGCGCGGAGATTGTCCGCAGCTTCCCATAGGTCTGTTTCGAGCTTCTCGATATCCTTGAAGGCGTCGTTACTCATCCTGAGCCGGGATTCCCGTTGTTGTCTGGAGCGTATCGAAGGATTCGCACCAGCCAACTATATCAGCGGCTAGGAGCCTGCCGGCAACAGACGCATTGAAAAACAAGACTTTTGAAAGAGATAGACTATCCTAAATAGGCAACAAAACTACCCGAACAGCCTTGTCAGGAGCCGACTTCCAGATAAAATCTTCAACTTTCTCCTCCGCCACGCTCTCAAACCACCACACCCTCATCCGCCCGCACACACCTCACGATCCTCCCCCGGCCAATTCCCGCCCGAACGGCACCTCGGCCCGGCCCTCGTCCTTGGCGAACTTGCACCGCGGCGCGAAGCTGCACCCGGGAGGAGGGTTGGCGAGGTCCGGCGGTGAGCCGGGGATGGCCTCAATACGCGTCCCCTTCAACTCACCGCGCACGATCGACGAGGGCAGCCCCGACGTATACGGATGCTGCGGATGCTGCATGACTTCGCTCACCGAACCACTCTCGACCATGCGCCAGGCATACATGACCGCCACCCGATCGGCGACCCCGCACGCGACGCCCACATCGTGGGTTACGAAGATGACGGACATGCCGAGCTCGCGCTGAAGTTCGCGCAGCAAAAGCAATATCCGGATCTGCACGGTCGCATCGAGCGCTGTGGTGGGCTCGTCGGCCAGCAGCAGCTTGGGCGAGCACCAGCCCGACGAACAGAATGTCCGGTGAATGGTCGCGGTAGGAACAGGGGTTACCCCCTGCCCCCGCACAGATCCCAGCGAGCGGAATTACCGCACAAGGCTCCTGCCGCAGGTGAGTGACGCGAAGTCGGTGTTCCGCATCGCGTATGCCAGCGAGTCCCGAGGATGCAGTGACCCGGCGCTGTGTCCGGCCTGCACGAGTCTCTCCAGCAGTCCCCTTGGCTACACCCCTTCCCTCCACCGCCTCCGCAGGTGGCCCGTTGTTCGGCGGCTTCTTCGGTACTATGGGCGTATCCGACTTCTCGAC
>JAWXBP010000295.1 GCA_034440135.1 Planctomycetia bacterium | reverse complement strand
TGCGGCGCTGGTTCTATCATAACGATTCCGCCGAAGCAGCGGGAATCTCCTTGCATTCAAGGCCTTAAGCCCTATACTTCGGCTGTCAGGGGAAATGCCGGCACTTCGGTGCGGGCTGCTCCACTGAGTTTCTAACGGATGACTTGATAAAGAACAGTTCGGCCTGGCCGGGCGGTTCGTTGGCGAGTAAGCCGGCCTGGCGGAGCACCTTTTTGGGTACTCCGCCAGGCCGGCTTTTTTTGTGCTGTGACGTTGGAAGCAATAGCGAACTCCCATGATGAAGTCCACCACGGATCCCCCCAGTCCTTCGATGGCAGAGCAAGTTGCGTTAGCCGACAGTACGTTTCAGCAACAATGCACTGGCCGTGCACCCGCATCGGTGACCGTGGTGCTGTGCGAAAATACGCTGGTTGTCACGATGCACGACGCCTTGTCGCCCGCTGAAAAAGCGTTGGCGCGGAGCCCGGATGGTGCGGCCCAAGTTCAAGAGTTTCATCGACAGTTGTTCGCGGATTCGAGCGCTCCACTACTGCAAGAGATTCAACGCATTACGGGGGTGGAAGTGCGCGAATCGACGGCGGAAGTTGAAACCAGCACCGGCACCGTGGTGCAGGTGTTCACGACCGGCACGATGGTGCAAGTGTATCTGCTGGCCAGCCCACTTTCGGTGGAAGCTTGGAACGGCAGCGGACCCAACGGTCCTTAGAGGTCAAGGAGGTGCAAAAATGTTGGTCCTATCGAGAAAAAATCAGCAATCGGTGGTCGTCGGCAGCGCCGGCGGACTGGACCGAATGCTGACCGTCACGGTGTTGGAAATCCGCGGCGGGAAAGTGAAGTTGGGCTTCGACGTGCCGCCGGAGATTCCCGTCCATCGCCAAGAAGTTTGGGAACGCATTCAAGCTAAAGGGGAGCAACAAGGCCCCGCCGCGCTCCCCTGGACCCCGGCGCCGAACTGATGACACGCAAACTCGGACCGTGGAACAGGAAATCTTCGTTCAAGTGACGCTGCGGCGATGACCCCGCACCTAGGGATTGACCTCGTTGACGAATGGCTTGATCGACCCGGGGTTATCCGCAGCGTCCAAGCGCTTTCGCGCCGCACGAACCAACTCGTTCCGTCGAGGCGTGAAGCCTTGAACTGGTTGATCGATAGAGCGACCGCTGACAAGCGAAGCGCAGCAATCGCCTTCGGGCAGAAGCGCAGCACGAAAGTCTTGCGTGTGGAGCGATTGCCGCCGTGGTCGGGTTCTGCCCGCAGGGTCAGTGCCCGACCACTGTTTCGCAGTGCCGCTCCGCCTTGGGCGCCAAATGAGATAGGCCTCACGATTCTTACACGAACCATCCAAATCTTATACTTCAGATGTCCACAACAACCATGTCGAACCATAACTTCTGCCACACGGAGTCGGTGGTGGCGATCTTCGACACGCGCGACGCAATGGAAGCGGCTTGCCTGGCCTTCCAGCGCCAAGATTTCGAGATGACAACGATCTCGTTGGTGTGTCACGATCGTGGTCCGCAAAACGACTCTCCTACTTATTTCGACTCGCAGGCTGCTTATCCACGCGACCTCTGGGGAATGCAATTTGGGTTTGTGATTCTGGCGCCTCAGATCGGCTCGGTATTCATCGCCGGGTCGATCGCCGTGCGGACCGCCTATGGCCTGGAAGCCACCTTCGGCTCGCGGGGATTCGACCAACTAAGCGAATCGCTGGGTTGCGTCGGGGTTCCGATCGACTGTTGCGGGCGCTATGAGTCGGAGTTGCAGCAGGGAAGGCTCCTGCTGATCGTCGACGGATCGCACGAACACGTGGCCGATGCGAGGCTCGTGTTGGCAGCAACTCAAGCAGTGGAAACGACAACACACGTCGATGCGGCGGCCAATGGCGCGCCGCTGCCAGAGCACAGTCCCTGTGCCTGAAAAAACAACGTCCAATCGAGCAGGTATTTTCCAATGTCCACAATCTATGCTCAAAATGGGAACGCGACGCATTCGCAACAGCCAACGGACGCGCACGTCAACGACGCCCAACATCGCACTCACAAGATTCTGGCCGTGCTAGGTCACGAAATGCGCAATCCGCTCAGCGCTTTGAGCAACGCGCTGCAACTCTGGCCCAACGCCATCCATGATCCGGCCCTGATGGAGGAGCTTCACGGCATCATCCTGAGACAGGTCCAGCAGTTGACTAGCCTGAGCGACGACCTGCTCGACGTAGTGCGGATCACCGAAGGCAAATTCGAACTTCACCTCAAGCAAGTCGATCTCCAGGAATTGATTGGCCACGCTTGTGAAGAAGTTCGCCCCTTTGTCGATCGCTGCGGTCATACCCTGCAGGTTGACATGCCCCAGAAGCCAACGGTGCTGTACGGCGATTCGTCGCGACTGCTGCAAGTGTTTTCGAATCTCATTCAGAATGCCGCTAAATTCACCGATCAGGGAGGGCTGTTGAACGTAACGGTGGGATCACACGGGAATGCTGCCATTGTGCGGGTGCGTGACAACGGACGAGGGCTGGAAGCCCGAGTCCTGGAAACAATCTTCGAACCCTTCGCGCAGATCGATATTGCCAATGGCGCGACCAACTGCGGGCTGGGGCTTGGCCTCCCGCTGGTCAAGACGATCGTAGAACGCCACGGCGGAGACGTTTCGGCCCATAGCGCAGGACTTGGCCTTGGGAGCGAGTTCACCGTGCGGCTGCCGCTGTTCAATCGCAATGCGCGAGTCGACTCATTTCCGTAGGGACCGGGACGATTGCCGACGATCACCACGCGTACACAACTCCATTGGAGCAATCAATGCATACGGTCCGGCCACTGTTTGTCTCAACCTACCCGCCCGAAGAATGCGGGCTGGCTACCTTTACCAAGGACTCCGCCGACGCCGTTGATGCCGCGGCGGGCGACGCGGTATCGTCCGTCGCCGCCATTCAGAAGTTGCGCAGCGTTGGCCGCGACGACGCGCGCGTCGTGCATGTCATCGACAATGCCAAGCCCGACGCGTATCAACTGGCTGCTGAGATCGCCAACGATGGCCCCTGCGACGTCGTCAGCTTGCAACATGAATTCGGCCTCTACCCCGGCGAATGGGGCTCGCGGGTGCTGGACTTCGTGCGGGATTGTCGCAAGCCCATCATCACCACTTTTCACACGCTGCAAACCGAGCCGCCGGCGACCGCGCGGCACATGATCCAGGCGATCGCCTCGCACAGCGCCGGGATGATCGTGATGACGCATGTCGCGAAACGGATGTTGGCCGACGTGTATGGCGTCACCGGTCCACGAATTCGCGTGATTCCGCACGGCGTACCAGAAGTCTCGTTCGAACGCGATCGATCTCAGCGGCCGAGGTTGGGGTTCGGCGATCACCAGGTGATTTGCACGTTTGGATTGATCAACTCCGGCAAAGGACTGGAGTACATGATCGAGGCGATGCCGGCGATCATTGCCGCCTGCCCGCGGGCGATCTATTTGATCTTGGGCGTGACGCATCCGCAGGTCAAACGCAATGAAGGAGAAGTCTATCGCGAAGCGTTGGTCGCCAAGGCCGAAGCGCTGGGGGTCGGCAAGCACGTTTGCTTCGTCAATGAATTCCTCAGTCTGCCCGATCTGTTGATTTATCTGCAAAGTTGCGACGTCTGCGTCACGCCCTACCCGGGCAAGGATCAAGTCGCCAGCGGCACGCTCGCCTATGCGTTGGCGGCCGTCGGCGCCGTCGTGAGCACTCCCTACGTTTACGCCCAAGAAGTATTGGCGGAACATCGCGGAGCGCTGGTTCCGTTCGCTGATAGCGCCGCCTTGGCGGCGGCGACAGTGCGATTTCTGAGCGATGACAAGCATCGCGAACACTCGCGCCGCCTGGCGCACGATTATGCGAAGCCGATGTTCTGGTCGAACGTGGGACGGCGTTACTTGGACCTCTTCACCGAAATCGCGGCGGAATGCCTGCAAGGTCGGTTGCTCGGAATCGGTCGCCGCGTCCCCGTTCCAGGCGGCCGAGGATTTGCCGGACGTCTGGTCTACGGAGGCCGTTCATGAAACTGCACGACGCGCTGTCCCTGGAACATCTCGATCGCATGACCGACTCGACAGGGCTGATTCAACATGCGATCTACAGCCTCCCGCGACGCGAAAGCGGTTACACGACCGACGACAACGCTCGGGCGCTGCGGCTCTGTGCGAGGCTCTGGCGACAACATCCTGACGAACGCATGCTGGGCCGCGTGAGTTGCTACCTGAGCTTCCTGGAACACGCTCGCACGGCGCAGGGCGGGTTTCATAACTTCATGAGTTATGACCGGCGTTGGTTGGATGCCGAAGGCTGCGGTGACTGCCAGGGGCAAGCGGTGCGCGCACTGGCGGAAGTTCTGGCGAGCGGATTGCCCGACGATTACTTGCTGTTAGCCCGTGAGATGATCGATGACGTGTTGCCGGCACTCGCAAATTTGCGCAGCTTGCGGGCCCAGGCCTACGTCGTCTTGGCGTGGGGACACTTGTCGGCGTCGAGCGTCAAGGACCTTGAGCCGCTGGAAGGCGTGGCCTGGTCCGCCTCTGGCCGCCTGGCAGAATCGTTTCAACGCTGTAAGCGGCGCGATTGGCCGTGGTTCGAATCTCGGCTGACTTATGCGAATGCCGTCCTACCGCATGCGATGTTCATCGCCGCACGGCGCTGGCCAACGGAATCGTTCGCCGCGATCGCCGAGACATCATTTGCGTTCCTCGATCGTAAGACCACGTTGAATGACATGTATTCGCCCGTCGGCAATCACGGTTGGTACTCCCGAGGCGAAGAACGCGCCATCTACGATCAGCAGCCGGTGGAAGCCGCGGTCATGGCGGACGCCGCCTTGGCGGCGTTCGAGGCGCTGGATGACACGGCCCAACTCGGCATGTTCCGTCGGGCCCGCGATTGGTTTCATGGGCGCAATACACTATCCCAATCGCTGGTCGATTCCGGTAAGGGCGCCTGTTGCGATGGCCTGCTGTCGTCCGGTGTGAACCGCAATCAAGGGGCCGAGTCAACACTGGCGTTTCTCTGGACCGAGCTGCAGTTCCACGATGCGCAACACCTACTGAGCGGCGACCAAGGGCATTCCGCGGCGATCGCTTAACGCCTACCGCATCTATCATCGGTCGACAACTATCGATCAACTCGGCGAGTAAAGTACGAAACATGAAAGCATTCAATGTCTGGCTTCGACGACAGGACGGCGCTTCGCACGTCCGACTGGAAGCGATCGAGAACGCCGAATGGCTGATCGACCGCCTGAGCGCTTCGTTCGTCTTCAAGACGTGCGAGCCGGTGTATGAACGCCATGATTCGACGGAATGCACGTTTCGCATTGCCCACAACTCGCAACTATCAGGCCCGCGCCTGGAACGACTATTGGCAGGCATCCACGAGGTCCGACTACTGCGGGAAACCGAACCAGCCGCTCCGTTCAGCAATTCCAACAACTAGCGACGACGTCAACTACGACCCAGCGCACCGTCACGCACAACACTTCAATCCTCGAGAACCGCAATGCTTCGCGAAACCAAGGCGCCGCCCCTCTACCAGGAACTGTTCCAACGCCATCCGGCGAATCCGATCCTCACGGCCCAAAACTGGCCATACCCGGCGCACACGGTGTTCAACGCCGGCGCCTGCCAGTTGAACGGCGAGACCCTACTGTTGGTGCGCGTCGAGGACCGTCGCGGGCATTCCCATCTCACCGTCGCGCGCAGTCGCGATGGGGTATCCGATTGGAAGGTCGACACCCTGCCCACCTTCGCACCTGATCCAGAGGGCTTTTCCGAAGAGGCCTGGGGCGTGGAAGACCCGCGACTGACTTGGATCGAAGATCGCGGCGTCTGGATCATCGCTTACACGGCCTATTCCGCGGCTGGTCCGATGGTGGCGTTGGCGCAGACGAAGGACTTCAAGTCATTCGAGCGGTTGGGCCCCGTCATGCCGCCGGAAGACAAGGATGCCGCCTTGTTTCCCAAGCGATTTGGAAATCGCTACGCGATGATCCATCGCCCGGTCTCGACCGGCAGTTCCGGCGCGCACATTTGGCTCTCCTTCTCTCCGGATCTGACCCACTGGGGCGATCATCACATCTTGTTGCATGCGCGACGCGGCGCATGGTGGGATGCGAACAAGATTGGCCTCAGCCCGCCGCCGCTGGAGACCGATGAGGGCTGGCTGATCCTCTACCACGGCGTTCGCCACACGCCCGGCGGCTGCCTTTATCGCCTGGGACTGGCGTTGCTCGATCTGGAGGATCCTCGCCAAGTATTGCGCCGCAGCGACGAATGGGTCTTCGCTCCGGAGATGGACTACGAGCGCCAAGGCGATGTCAACGGCGTCGTGTTCCCGTGCGGTTGGACGCTGGAGAAGGAGAGCGGCGAACTCCGTATCTACTACGGCGGCGCCGACACCTGCATCGGCCTGGCCACCGCGCACCTGCCGGACGTGTTGGACTACCTGCGCAAGTGCCCCGCGCCGCCGAAACGAAAGCGTCCCGGCATGGCTACGAGCGATTGAACTCCATTCCTCACATCCTACCTTCCATTCACTAAGGTTCGCTACGGACGCCAATTAAGGTTGGCCGCGAAACGGCATTTGATTTGCCACAGGCGACGACGCCGACTTCAGCCGGCACACTTCGCCAACGGCTGCAACTGCATGCCATGATCGCACATTGCATTCGCGAACTGAGCCATTTCGCACACGCTCGAACCTTCGGCAGGGCGGAAACACGCAGACATAAACCGACTTTTAAACGTCTTGTAAACGTGGTGCTTTACGGCACGATTCATGCTCTTTTTGCTTCCGAAGGGCCGCACTATGCAAAGACTTCCAGCAGCTCATTCGTCTGGCGAAGCGGACAAGTGAGGCAGGCGAGTTGGCGGCCACCTAGCAGGTAGGCGTTGCTGATGAGGAATTGGGCATGGAGGCCGTGATCAAATAAGTGATCGGCGTCGACCTGAATGGACTGCACTTCGACAAAGTACTGTGACGGGAGTAGAGGTCTTTTGCGCCCCCTGCTGGGCCGTCCCTGCGCAGCAATGGTGAAGGCCAACTGAAAGGCTGAGACATGAAAACTCACAACGTCAGTATCTACCATTGCACATCCTGTGGCCGCGTCGTGCATGCTGAACTGTATGCAGAGCCGCCGCAATGCTGTGGGCAGGCGATGGTGGTAGCGTGCAAAGAGTCGGTCCGCGAGGGCGACGCTACCGAAGCATCGGCGAAGCGCCGCTCACAAGCGGAGCCGCCGAAGACCAAAGGCGAAACGAAGCCCCGTTGAACGACTGCTAAGTTCAATCAACGCGGCGACACATGTGGCTCATTATGCTGCCGCATAACGTGACGTTCACGGCGGCAGACTCTACCGTGTCTCAAAATATCGAAAGGGACGATTCATGAATCTCATCGTGGTGATCCTTGTGGTGCTCTTGCTGCTCTCGCTGTTTGGCGGCGGCTACGGCTTCCGTAGCGGCAATAACGTCCTCGCGGGGGGTGGCGGCCTCGTCGGCCTGATCCTGCTCATCCTCATTATTTTGTTCCTGATGGGCCGGTTATAGTTGTGGCTGGAAACCATCCAGGGAACGTGAGGCTTTCAGCATCAGTTCCGCGGTGCTTCCAGCGAGTGTTGGCAAACGGCGGGTCTCGTGAATGTCTGGAGCGGCGCCAAGCATGAACAAACTGCTGCTGGTAATCATCGCCATTCTGCTGCCGCCGTTGGCAGTAGGGCTGAAGGCGGGCATTGGGTTCCACTTATTCCTCAACATCATTCTCACTCTGCTGGTGTATTTACCTGGATTGCTGCACGCGTTGTGGGTCGTGTTGAAAGATTGACCAATGCAAAGAGCCGTCGATGCGCGAGCGAAGGGCCTCGCACGGACCTGCGTGAGACACGCAAATACCGAATTCGTTACGAGTACAACCTCAAGAAACAGGAGTCACGATCATGAGTGGCAAAACAGACGAAGTGAAGGGTCGAATCAAGGAAGCCGCCGGCGCACTGACGGGCAACGACCAACTGCGCGAGAAAGGAAAGACAGACCAAGCTGTTGGAAAGGCTAAGCAGGCCGTTCAGAAAGTGGCCGATACCGTCAAGGAAGCGGTGAAAAAGGTGATCGAGTAACTCAGGAGCAGCGCGATGCAAGCTACGATCGAATTGCCGAAAGCCTTTTCCGTTCGCGATGAACGTGAGATCCCGGTCGTTCAGCACCTCATGGAACGGCTCAATCCGCGGTTGCTGGTCATCCAAGTCGCGACGGGGGTGCATGTCTCCGGCGGCTCCACGGTCACATGGGGCTTGGTCTACCTGGATGGTCAAATGCTCACGGAACCGGAAGTGCATGCCGCGTTGAAAAAAGCCGGGCTGGATTTTCAGCATAACGCGGAGATCCAGGCATCACGGATTTGGGTCGACAACCAACCCGATCTGACCGATCCAGCGCCGGCTTGAATCGAATCGTCGCGCGCACGCCGGCACAGAGTTCTCATGAAAACTACAATCTAGGGTTTCCCGCGCCGGGGATTTGGCGATTGCGACTGAACAGCGATTGGCAAGGCCACAGCCGAGGCTTCGGGAACCAGCCTTGCGCCGACGTGGTCGCGAAACAGGGGGGCACAGAACAAGGCGACAGGCGCAATCGCCCAACGCGATGGATTCCCGGCAGCGGGAACCATCAGCATTGGGCCATACAGCGTCTTAGTGTTTTCCTAAAACGCCCCGAAAGGGTGAAGTGGCCGCTCCAGTCAGTGCCCGTTGCATGTTCGAAACGGTGGCCTGCCTGAAGCACTTTCATTAAACTCCCGGTGCTTGATCGCACAGCGTACTGGAGGCGAGGACAAGATGCAGGTCAAAGATGTGATGACAGTTGATCCAGTTTGCGTGACGCCTGATACGACACTCTCACAAGTCGCGACCTTAATGGTGGAAAGCAATTGCGGTGCGATCCTTGTGGTTGATGATCTGTCCACAAAACGAGTCGTCGGGATCGTCACCGATCGTGATATTGTCTGTCGCTCCGTCGCGCGCGGCGAGAATACCTCGCCGCGCTTGGTCGCGTCGACCATGTCTTCCCCCGTCGCGACCGTTTTTCCGGACACTTCCGTGGATCAGTGTTGCGAGGTAATGCAAGTGCATCAGTATCGGCGCGTTGCGGTGGTCGACGCCGAAGACCGTTGTCTCGGCATCGTCGCGCAAGCCGACCTCGCGCGCCACGCCACATTGGAGTTGGTAGCTGAGACTTTGAGGCAGATCTCTCTTGACTCCCCGGCGGGCCTGGGATGAATCGACCGCAGCGGTCCCGGTATTACTTGTGAGCACGGGAACGCGGACATAGTATCCTGCTTCCTTCGCCCGGCATCGCTCCACGTCCGGGAAGCTGGGGGACCTAGGGTGCGCTGTGAGGAATTGGCGGGGTGGCGTACAATACGTTCGCGACGCCCTAGTGTGGGTAGGTCGGCCCACCCCGCGCAAAATGAAACTGCTTCGGAGCAATCGATGCGGCTCGCTGACTTCATTTTATCGAACGTAGAGCCTATCCTGGCCGGGTGGGAGATCTTCGCGCGGAGCATCGGGGCAGGTGAGCATCTAGACCAATTGGCCCTGCGCGACCACGCCGGGCAAATCCTGCAAGCCACCGCGCAAGACATGAAGTCGCCCCAAACCGTTGCCGAGCGAGCGAAAAAATCCAAAGGTCAGGATCACTCGCCTGAAAACGACGAACTCGATGGCGCATCCCATGCGCACGCAGTCGACCGATTGGGTCTGGGCTTTGACATGCTGGAAGTGATTAGCGAGTACCGCGCCCTGCGCGCCAGCGTGCTTCAGCTTTGGCGTGATAGCGCACCGGATGCCGACGAACGCGATGTCGATGATCTGACCCGCTTCAACGAATCTATCGACCAGTCTCTCTTCCAGGCCGTTGCCAGCTACGCCAAGCGGGTCGATCAAGCCCGCGACATGTTCCTCGCCATCCTCAGTCACGACCTGCGCAATCCGCTTCACTCGCTCGGCATGACGGCACACCTGGTGCCACTCGTCGCAAACAAACCGGACGAAGCCCTGGCGTGCAGCCATCAGATCACACGCAGCGTGTCGGTGATGGAACGGATGATCAGCGACCTGCTCGACTACACCCGCACTCGGCTGGGCGCTGGCATGCCTGTCAAACCAGCCCCGTTGGATCTGGCCGCCCTTTGCAGTGAGCTGATCGCCGAGTTCCGCACCGCCCACCCTGACTGCGCGATCGAGTACCGCGCCGAAGGCGATCTGAACGGCCTGTGGGATGCCGACCGCATTCGCCAGGCCATTTCCAACTTGATGGGCAACGCTATCCAACACGGCTCGGCTGATTTTCCCGTCAATCTTTCGCTCCGCGGCGAAGCGGCAAACGTGTTCATCGACATTCACAACGGAGGTGAGCCAATTCCTCTGGGCGAACTGTCGAAAATCTTCGACCCGCTGATTCGAGGCTCTAGCGACGAACGCCCGAAAAGCAACCGCCCGGGCAGCATTGGCATGGGCCTGTACATCGCTCGCGAAGTTGCTAAATCGCACGGCGGGCGAGTTGATGTAACCTCGACTGTCACAGAGGGCACATCGTTTATTATCTGCCTGCCGCGTACTGCCGCGCCGAAAGTCGGGGCGCCAATCCTTGATGCTGAACATATCGACAAGATGTGAACGAGCATAATCCTGATTGTTGGGGACCAGCAGGACATCGACATCGGCCTTGAACGCCTGCTCCGCGACGCCACTTTCAGCCGCCGTCAAAACTGAGGCAATGTGGTCACAGCTATTCTGCCTGTGACTTTGTTCGATCTTCTCCTCCTAGAGGTGTGGCGACAGGCGCGGCGTGAGGCAGCCCCTGCTGGACGCGATCGTGCTCAGACACGCGAACTGCGGATTCGGTTGGTACAATGCGGGCGCCGCGCAATCGGGCATGCACTTGGGTCATCTCAGCCCCAAATAAGAGGATGAGCGCTGAGTAGTATGTCCACAGGACCACGATTACCAGCGAACCCGCGGCCCCGTAGCTGGAGCCGATGGAACTGTGGCCGAGGTAGAGGCCGAACAGTGACTTGCCCAAGGTAAATAGCGCTGCTGCCACCAGCGCTCCCATCCAAACATCCTTCCAGGCCACGAGAGCGTCGGGTAGCACCTTGTAGATCAGCGCGAATAGCACGGTGATCATGATCAGTGACAACACCGCGTGCCCGACCTCCAGAAACGCGAATTCTCCCGCAATCCGCTCGGCGAGCGATTGGAGTACCGCGCTCGTTACCAGCGACGTCACTAGCAGGAAGCCGATCACTAACACCATGGCGAAGGAGACGAACCGGTCTCGCACCATTGCCCATAAACCTAGCCCCGCCACCGGTTGAACCTCCCAAATCGTGTTCATGGAATCTTTGAGTTCCGCGAATGCGCCCGTCGCGGC
>JAWXBP010000294.1 GCA_034440135.1 Planctomycetia bacterium | reverse complement strand
TTCGGGGCCGAATTCATTCCGATTTATCAGGCCCACCCGCAGGCCCAAATCGCGGCGATTTGCCAGCGCAACCGGCAAAAGATGGACGAGGTCGGCAAGCGGTTCGGCATCGAAACGCGGTACGAGAACTACGCCGACCTGCTCAAGGACCCCGCGGTCGACTTCGTGCACATCAACTCGCCGATCGGCGACCACGCGCCGATGTCGATCGCCGCTCTCAAGGCCGGCAAACACGTGATGTGCACGGTGCCGATGGCCACGACCGTGGAGCAGTGCCGGGAGATCGTCGACCTGGTGAAGCAGACCGGGCTGAAGTACATGATGGCCGAAACGGTCGTCTATAGCCGCGAGTTTTTGTACATCCGCGACATGTACCGCAAGGGGGAACTCGGCACGATTCAGCACCTGGCGGCCTCGCACCCGCAAGACATGGACGGCTGGCCGGACTACTGGCAGCGGATGATTCCGATGCACTACGCCACGCACGTGGTGAGCCCGTGCCTGGGACTGTTGGACGCCAAGGCGGAATACGTCAGTTGCTTCGGCAGCGGCAAGGTGCGCGACGACATCGCCAAGAAGAGCGGCAACCGATTCGCGGTGGAGAGCTGCCACATCAAGTTGAAGGACTCCGACGTTACGGCCCACATCTGGCGATTTCTCTACGACGTCGCCCGGCAATACCGCGAGAGCTTCGACGTGTACGGCACGAAGCGGAGTTTCGAGTGGACGCTGGTGGAGCACGAGCCGCACATCATCCACACGGCCAAGAAGCCGGAGCCGGAGATTCCGGAAAAGGTGACGGTGCCGGACTTCGCGCACCTGCTACCCGAACCGATCCGCAAGTTCACGCTACCGCAGCACATTCAGGACGCCGAACATCTTTCGTTCATCCAGGGGGGCGGGCACGGCGGCTCGCATCCGCACATGGTGAACGAGATGATTTCGGCCTTGGTGGAAAACCGCGACCCGTGGCCGAACGGGGTTACCGCGGCGAACTGGACGTGCGTGGGGATCTGCGCGCACCAATCGGCGGAGAAGGGGGGCGAGATCGTGAGGCTGCCCGAGTTCACGCTCGGGTAAAATGATGATGGGTAAGCTGCGTTTGGCTCTCCGAGAATATCTGGCACGGCTGTTTCGACTTACGCCGTCGTTTCGGGGTGAAGGCCGACTGGCGTCGTTCATCCAAAATTGCTTGACGGACTACACGAACTCGGATGAATGTTGCGTCGACGTTCGAATGCGCGACGGAACCGTGCTTAAAGTCGATTTGCGAAGCCGCATGGAGCGGCACGTTTACTGGCGCGGTGAATTCGACCCGACGTCGGTCGGGCTCTTTGAGAAATTGTTGGTACCGGGCGCCACAGTCATTGATATTGGTGCGAGCATCGGTTTCTTTTCCGTGCCGCTGGCTCGCGCCGTAGCGCGACAGCAAGGACACGTTTACGCGATTGAGCCGGTCCCGGCCAACTTCGAACGGCTGTGCGAGAATCTGCGGTTGAACGGCCTAGAGGGCGTCTGTACGCCGTTTCACCTGGCGTTGGGAAAAGCACGGGGGATTGCCAAGCTCACGATGGATGACGACGTGCACGCAGTGACCGGCAATGCCGTCGCTGCGACGATTGCCATGGATACGACGCTGGATTTTCCGATCCCTGAGCCGTGGGCAACGAACGCACCGGTGTTCACCGACACGCTCGACGATTTTGCTGATCGCTTGGGACCTTTGGATACCGTTCTCGTAAAAATGGACGTCGAGGGAGGGGAGTACGAGATCCTGCAATCGTCAACTCGCTTTGTCGCTCGTCACCAACCCATTTTTTACTGTGAATTGAATTACCGCCGCATGCGAAAGGTCGGGTGGACGGTTGCGACACTCAACGAACTGATTTCGCCCTGGAACTATGAGATGCATCATCATGACGGCCGCGGGCTGGTAGCAGGATGCATTGGCGGCCCGGATACGGAAGATGTGTTCTTACTGCCGCGTGACCAGGTGGAATCGGTTCGAGAGCGGCCGGCACGTCAGCCATGACCATTCGCAGCGCGGCGTAGCCGCAACCATAGGAAGGAAGAGGCAGATTTTTCACAACAAAGGCACGGAGTCACGGAGAAGACGGGGGAGCAGCAGAAGGATTTTTTAACCGCCGATGAACGCAGATGAACGCGGATAAAACGAGAGAAGCCGAAGGAAGAAGAGGCGGATTTTTCACCACGAGGCACGGAGGGAGGGAGAAGACGGGGAGCAGCAGAAGGATTTTTTAACCACCGATGAACACCGATGAACACTGATAAAACGAGAGAAGCCGAAGAGAAGAACGTCGGCAATCGATGAAAGGCAAACGAACTCGCCGCCAAAATTCTTCGCGGCACGCGAAGAATTCAGAGGTTAGTAGTACAGATGAACTCAGATGATGAAGACCAGAGGAGAGTGACGGAGAGGAGAGCGAACGGCTGCGAGAACGCGAAAGGGGCGAGAATGCGAACGGAAAGACGTCGCTTCGTGGAAATCTTCGCGCCACGCAAGGAGTTTAGAGGTTAGTAGTACGGTGTGCGATAACCTACGTGCCGAGCGGCTTGATTAATAAGGCCAGATGATGATTCCTTCTTTCGCCGGACGCTGCGCTGCAATCGCATTGCCTGCAATTTGCCTATTCGCAGCGGTCTCATCGACGGCGGCCGCCGATCTGAAACTGCTGTTCTTGGGGGACCATGGGCACCATAAGCCGGCGGCGCGGTTCGCGCAGCTCCAACCGGTGCTGGCCGCGCGGGGCATCGAGCTGACGTACACGGAAAAGGTCGGCGACTTGAACCGTAAGAGCCTTGCAAAGTACGGGGCGCTCGTGATCTACGCGAATATCGACGAGTTGCCGGCGGCGGAAGAAGCAGCCCTGTTGGAGTACGTTGCCGAGGGGGGCGGGCTCGTGGCTTTGCACTGCGCGTCGTTCTGTTTTCGCAACTCGCCGAAGTACGTGGAGTTGGTCGGCGCTCAATTCAAGAGTCACGGCACGGGGAGGGTGGTGACGGCGATCGTCGGCGGATCGCACCCGGTGATGCAAGGCTTCGGTGGTTTCTCGAGTTGGGACGAAACCTACGTGCATGACAAGCACAACGAGGCCGGCCGCGTCGTGCTGGAGGCGCGTAAGGAAGGGGAGCGGAACGAGCCTTGGACGTGGATTCGCACGCAGGGGAAGGGGCGCGTGTTTTACACGGCCTGGGGACACGACGAGCGGACCTGGGGGCACAAAGGATTCCATAATCTCGTGGAGCGCGGCATCCGCTGGGCCGTGGGGGACGATCCCGGCAAGGCGGGGCCCTACCTGGAAAACGCAATCGACTCGTACGTGCCCCGGATGACGGAGCCGCGGACCGATGTGGACCTCTTTGAATACCTCCCGGCGAAGGTGCCGTTCTATCCCGAAGGGGGCGCACGCAAGGGAGACGGCGCGTGGAACAGAATGCAGATTCCGCTTCCGCCCGAAGAGTCGCTCAAGCATTACGTGCATCCCGACGAGTTTGAGCTGCGGCTTTTCGCGGCTGAGCCCGATATCGGCAAGGCGTTGGCCATGACCTGGGACGCCCGGGGCCGATTGTGGCTCTGCGAATCGACCGACTACCCGAACAATTTGCAGACGCCCGGCCAGGGGAACGAC